>DASXNS010000180.1:0-1668 GCA_036494865.1 Chthoniobacterales bacterium
CGCGCGAAAAGCATTTTTTTGAGCTACTTCTCGGCGCTTCCGGCGTCGGCCCGTCACTGGCGCTGAAAATTCTGTCGGGCATGAGCGTTGAAGAGCTCGTTCCCGCGATTCGAACCGGAGATCTTTCCCGACTGACAAGAATTCCGGGTGTTGGCCGTAAGACCGCCGAGCGCATGGTGGTTGAACTCAAGGACAAGCTCGAAGCCGTCACCATTGCCGAAGAAAAAATTCCCGCTTCGAAAGCCGGAGTGGAAGCCGATGTGGTCTCCGCGCTCACCAATCTCGGCTACGATGGACGCGCGGCAGAAAATGCCGTCGCGGAAGGAAAGCGCTCGGTAGGAGTTTCCAGCTTCGAAAAATTGTTGAAGGCCGCGCTTCACGAATTGAGCGGGCCACAAGGGAAGCACGTCGCTGCGGGAAGCTGATTTTTCATTGCGGTGCTCGCAGGTGTGCATCCAGAGCAGAGGATTTGTGGCGGACGGAACCGCAAAACGAATGACCTCATACAAGAATAAGGATGACTTCGGCCGCACGGACCGACCCGAACGCATTGTGTCCGCCGCCGCTTACGACGAAGACTTGCGCCTCGACGCCAGCGTTCGTCCGAAGACTCTAAAGGAATACATTGGCCAAAAGCGGGTGAAAGAAAATATTTCCATCGCGCTAGAAGCTGCGCGCAATCGCGGTGAAGCTCTGGATCACGTGCTGCTTTATGGCCCGCCGGGGCTCGGCAAAACCACGCTCGCGCAAATCATCGCCAACGAATTGAGCGTGCCAATCAAAACCAGCGCCGGGCCGCTGCTCGAACGCAAAGGCGATCTCACCGCAATCCTCACGTCGCTCGAATCGCGCGAAGTTTTTTTCCTCGATGAAATTCATCGTCTGCAGGCCGCCGTCGAAGAAGTTCTTTATCCCGCGATGGAGGACTTTCGCGTGGATCTGGTCATCGGCCAGGGCCCCGGCGCGCGCATCCATCCGTTTCACCTCAATCACTTCACGCTGATCGGAGCCACGACGCGCGCGGGTCTGATCACCGCGCCGCTGCGTTCGCGGTTCGGCATTGTGCATCGTCTCGATTTTTATGAGCCGGAAGACCTGCTCATCATCATCAATCGCTCCGCAAAAATTCTGAACATCCAGATGGAAGAAGGTGGCGCGGAAGAGATTGCGCGGCGTTGCCGCGGCACGCCCCGTATCGCGAACCGTCTCTTGCGTCGCGCCCGCGATTTTGCGGAGGTCCGCGCCGCCGGAAAAATTACCCGTGGCGTCGCCCAGGAAGCTCTCGCCATGCTTGGCGTGGACGAAAGCGGCCTCGATGAAGTGGACCGCAACTTGATGCTGGCGTTGCTGGATAAATACGCTGGCGGGCCGGTTGGCTTGGGCACTCTCGCGGCGGCACTTTCTGAAGAAGAAGACGCCATCGAGGAGATTTACGAACCGTACCTGATGCAGATCGGCATGATCGATCGCACGCCGCGCGGACGGGTCGCAACTCCACGCGCCTATGAATATTTCGACAGGAAGTTGCCGCGCCGCCAGCCGCGTCTTTTTTAGCCGTCATGCGATGGGCCTGCCTTCAGAGGCGGGCGGAGAGACGACTACATCAGAGTCCTCGCTCCGCAGACTTCGCTTGGAATGACAAGTAGGATTGTTTTTTGAATTGACGGG
>DASXNS010000181.1:0-3410 GCA_036494865.1 Chthoniobacterales bacterium
GGTGGATCAAACCGCGGACTTCGGCATCATCACCTCGGACAATCCGCGCAAAGAAGATCCGGAAGCAATCATAGCCGAAGTGGAAAAGGGTTTTCGTTCCGATCGCTATGAAAAAATTCCCGATCGCGCGAAAGCGATCGCGCGTGCGGTGGAGCTGGCCCAACCGCGCGACATCATTTTGATCGCGGGCAAGGGACACGAAACTTACCAGGAATTTGCCGATCACACCGTGCCTTTCGACGATCTCGAGGTCGCACGCCGAGCGCTGGAAAATCATCCGCTCGATTTCTGATTATGGTTTCGCTTTCACTTCGCCAAATCGCCGAATTCGCACGTGGAACGCTTACCGCCGGCGATGGCGCGCAGACCGTCTCCAGGATCAGCACCGATTCGAGAACGCTCAAAGCCGGGAATCTCTTCGTGCCTTTGCGCGGCGAAAATTTCGACGGACATAAATTCATCGAGCAAGCGATCGAGCGGGGCGCATCGGCCGCGATCGTCGAAGAAAACTGGAAAGGAAAAGCGCCGGAAAATTTTCCGCTGATTCGGGTGAACGATACGCTAAGCGCCTATCAGCGACTCGCCGCAAACTACCGTCGCTCGCTGCCGCTAAAGGTGATCGCGATCACTGGCAGCAATGGTAAAACGAGTACGAAAGATTTTGTCGCTGCGGTTTTAGCGCGGCGATTTCGAGTCACAAAAACAGAAGGCAATTTCAACAATCATGTGGGCCTTCCGCAGACGATGCTGGCGGCGAATCCCAACGACGAAATCGCGGTCTGGGAAATTGGGATGAACCATCCGGGCGAAATCGATGCTCTTGCGAAACTTGGCGCGCCCGATGTCGCGATCATTACGAACATCGGCCTCGCCCATATCGAATTCATGGGAAGCAGGGAAGCGATTGCGCTGGAAAAGGGCGCGCTCGCCGAAGCGATTGCTCCGGAAGGAAGGGTGATTCTGAATGGCGACGATTCTTTCAGCCAAAGCATCACGCAACGCAGCCGCGCCAAAATTATTTTAGCGGGAATCGACGCCGGTTCGATTCGCGCAATCGAGGTGCGGCAGAGCGCGACCGGATCGGAGTTCACTATCCTGGAAGAAGCGCATCGCTGCCGCGCCCGATTGCCGGTGCCCGGAATTCACATGGTGCAGAACGCGATGCTCGCCGTGGCCGCGGGGCGGGTTTTTGGCGTTTCGCTCGAAGAATGCGCCGCCGGTCTTGCTTCAACGCCTCTGACCAAAGCGCGTCTTCAAATCAAAGAAATCAATGGCGTGCAATTCATCGACGACAGCTACAACGCGAATCCCGATTCGATGAAAGCGGCGTTGCGCACGCTGATGGAGTTGGACACGGAGGGTCGCCGGCTGGCCGTGCTCGGTGGAATGAGCGAGCTGGGCGAGGCATCGGAGAGCGGCCATCGTGAGGTCGGCGAAGCGGCTGCGGCGCTCGGCATCGATGAGCTGATCGCAGTCGGTCCTACGGGCGCGCCGATTGCAGAAGCCGCCAAAAAAGCGGGATTGGAAAATTGCGTGATCGTTGATGAGCCGGAGCAAGCAGCTGAGCGCCTCATCGCGAACGCATCGGCCGGCGATTTAATTTTAGTCAAGGGGAGCCGCTCGACTCGAATGGAGCGGGTGCTGGAAGCATTCGCAAAACTCCGGCCAACCGCGGAGGTCGCATCATGATGTTTTATCTCCATCGGCTGAGCGAAGAAGTGAAAGGCTTCAACGTCTTCAGTTATGTCACATTTCGCGCGGTGGCGGCGGCGCTCACTGCGTTTGTTCTCTCGCTCGCTTTCGGAAATTATGTGATCCGCAAACTGATTTTGCTCAAGGCGGGCCAGCCGATTCGCACCGCCGAGGAGGTGCATCGGCTCGCGGAATTGCACAGCGCAAAACAAGGCACGCCCACGATGGGCGGCGTGCTCGTCATCGGCGCCGTCGTCATTTCCAGCATTCTCTGGGCGCGGCCCGATAATCCTTTCGTCTGGCTCGCGCTTTTCAGCATGGTTTATCTCGGTGCGCTCGGTTTCGTAGACGATTATTTGAAGGTCGCGAAAAAAAAATCCGACGGGATCAGCGGCCGCCTCAAATTAATTTTCCAGCTCGCGCTGGCCGTCATCGTCACGATCGTTTTCCTGACCAATCCCCTGATCGAAGTCCAGGCGCGCTCGCTTTACCTGCCGTTTTTTAAAAACGCGGTCGTCAGCAATATGGGCTGGCTGACGCTCGCCTTTTTCGCGCTCGTCATCGTCGGCTCATCCAACGCCGTCAACCTGACCGACGGCCTCGACGGGCTCGCGATCGGTTGCACGATCACGGTGGCGTTTGCCTATGCACTCCTTTGCTACGCCGCTGGAAATTTTCGGATCGCGGAATATTTGCAGGTCCCCTTTTATCCATTCACTGGCGAGCTGACCGTGATTTGTGCTTCACTCGTCGGCGCGGGACTCGGCTTTCTCTGGTTCAACTGTCATCCGGCCAAAGTCATTATGGGCGACACCGGCTCGCTCGCGATCGGCGGCGTCATCGGTGTGATCGCGATCTGTTGCAAACAGGAACTGCTTCTTGCCGTCGTCGGCGGTGTCTTCGTGCTTGAGGCGGTCTCAGTCATCCTCCAGGTCCTCAGTTTTCGTCTCACCGGCAAACGCATCTTCGCGATGTCGCCGATCCATCATCATTTCGAGCTGAGCGGTTGGAAGGAAAATACCGTGATCGTCCGCTTCTGGATTCTGTCCGGAATTTTCGCGCTGCTCGGATTGGCCACGCTCAAGCTCCGATAAATCGTGAAATACCAAGGCAAAAAAGCGGCGGTGCTAGGAGCGGGATTGAGCGGTGCGGCGGCGGCATTGTTGCTCCGCAGCGAAGGCGCCGAGGTCACCGTTCTCGACAGCGCGGAAGAAAATACGCTGCTGAAATCGACGCTCGATAACCTGCGAGCGGAGGGCGTGAGCGTGCGCTGCGGAGGCGCGGCCGAAGATGATTCGTCACCCTACGATTTTGTCGTGCTCAGCCCGGGCATCGACCCGCGGTCATCGCTCGCAAAGAATTTCTCGGCGCGAAAAATCGAGATGATGGGCGAGCTCGAATTGGGCTGGCGCTCGATCGACATTCCCGTCATCGCCATCACCGGCACGAATGGAAAAACGACCACGACCGAATTGCTCGCGCAAATGCTCAATGGGTGCGGCCGGCGCACCATCTCCTGCGGCAACATCGGCAAACCGCTTTCTGAAGTGGCACGGGAAAAGCGCGATCTCGATCTCCTCACTGTCGAAGTGAGCTCGTTCCAGCTCGAAACCATTCGCACCTTTCGGCCTTCGGTCAGCGTTTGGCTGAACTTCGCGCCGGACCATCTCGATCGCTATCGCTCGGTGGCCGATTATCGCGCGGCCAAGCTGCGCATT
>DASXNS010000182.1:0-6853 GCA_036494865.1 Chthoniobacterales bacterium
TCTCGCGGCCGTGGATGTTCCTATCGTGCCTCGCGCTCAGGAACTTCAGCCGGTCGCTCAAGGGATCTTTCTTTGGCAGTTTTACGACCCAACCGTCCACGCCGATCTGTTTGCTACCGCACTGGAAACACCCTCAGGCCTGTGTCTGATCGATCCGATCCCACTTGATCGCGATCCGATGAACGACCTGCGCTCACGCGGGAAAGTGACCGGAATCGTCGTGACAAACGCCAACCATATCCGGGCGATGGCCGAATTCGCCTCGACTTTTTCCGTCCCGGTCTTTGCGCATCACGAACTGCGAGAAAACCCCGATTTCGCAAACGCCAGATGGATTCAGGACGGCGAATCAATTTCCTCAGGCCTGGCTGCAATCGCGATTGATGGCGGGCCGCCGGGAGAAATCGCTCTATACTATAATGAAGGTGGCGGCGTTGTGGTTCTGGGCGATGCCTTAATCAATTTCGAGCCTTACGGCTTTGGGTTGCTCCCTGCTAAATATTGTTCCAATCCGAAACATATGCGCCGGTCACTGCAAAAACTCCTCGATTATCCTTTTGATCGGATGCTTTTCGCCCATGGGACGCCTATTCTTACCGGCGCGCGAGTCCGCCTCGAAGCACTTCTGGCGGCGAATCGTTAGGTGACCTTAAATGGCAATCGAAGAAGTTTCGCGCCAAAATGCGCTCGCTCGCTTTTTTCAGTTGATCCATTTCTCCCACACCATCTTCGCGCTCCCCTTCGCCGTGGGGGCGCTCCTGGTGGCTGCGAATGGACGCCCGGCCATCCGGACATTACTGCTTGTCCTTGTCTGCATGGTGCTCGCGCGCACAGCGGCGATGCTCTTCAACCGTCTGAGCGATTGGTCGCTCGATCAAAAAAATCCGCGCACGGCCAGCCGGCATCGGCTACTGAGAAGACCAATCGCTTGGACTTTGTGGGCCATCAGCAGCGCTGGATTCCTGGTTGTAAGCGCCGCGATCAACCCGACGACAGCTCGCCTCGCCCCGGTCGCGCTCGCCGTTATTTTCTTTTACTCCCTGACGAAACGCTTCACCAGCGCGACCCATTTCTTTCTTGGATTTGCCCTGGCAGTCGCCCCTGCGGGCGCGTGGATCGCGCAAACCGCGCAGCTCGATCTTCCGCCCGTTGTTTTGGGCGCGGGAATTGTTTGTTGGGTTGCTGGATTCGATTTGATTTACGCAACGCAGGATGTCGACTTCGATCGCCGCCAGGGGTTGCGGTCGCTCGTGGTCCGGCTGGGCGTCGCCCAGAGTTTGCGCCTGGCCCAAATTCTCCACCTATTCATGTTAGTGGCGCTGATTGCATTCGGCTTCGCGGCGAAACTTGGAATCCTGTATTACGCCGCGATGCCTTTAGTCGCCGCCGCCCTTTTTTACGAACATCGCTGCGCCCGCCGCTTGGACCTCGCGGGCATCAACCGCGCTTTTTTCCAGAGCAACGCATTCGTCAGCGTGATCTTCCTCATCGCGGTCGCGGCCGATCGTTGGCGGTAAAATTACGGCTCGAGCTCAGCGATGCGCTTCGCGTGTCGTCCGCCCTCGAAGGCGGTCGTTAGCCAAATGCGAACAATCGCCAGCGCCATCTCTTCCGAAATCATCCGCTCGCCCATCGAGAGCAGATTCGCGTCGTTGTGCTGGCGCGAAAGGCGGGCGGTTTCCTCGTTCCAGCAAAGTGCACATCGCACTCCTCGCACTTTGTTTGCCGCAATCGCCTCGCCATTGCCCGAGCCGCCGAAAACAATCCCGCGCTCGCATTCGCCTCTCGCCACAGCCTCGGCCGCCGGACGAATAAAAAGCGGATAATCAACCGGCTCCTCGCTCGATGTGCCGAAGTCCCTTACCTCATGACCGAGCTGCCCGAGCAATTCCTTGACTTTTTCTTTGTAACGGAAGCCAGCGTGATCACTTCCGAGCGAGATTTTCATCAGCCTCGGTTCTAAGCCTGACAACGGCGGCGTGTCGAGCGAAAGCGTTTAGCCGCCGCGGAGCTGCGCCAGTTGTCGCCAGATTTCGCGCTCTCGCTCGCTCAGCTTCTTCGGTACCTGAATCTCCGTCACGACGAACAAATCGCCGCGTCCTCCGCTGGCGGTGGGAAGTCCATGTCCGCGCAATCGGAAACGTTGTCCAGCTTGGGTGCCGGGCGGAATTTTTAGCCGCGCGTTCCCTCCGAGCGTCGGCACTTCCACTTGGTCTCCCAGCACCGCCTGCCACGGCTCAATTTTCAATTCGTGAACCAGGTTACTTCCTTCGACGTTGAAATCGGGATGCCGCGCCAGTCGCACTCGCAGAAAAAGATCGCCGCTTTTGCCGCCGCTCGGGCCCGCTTCGCCCTGGCCAGCCAGGCGAATGCGTTGCCCCTCGTGCACACCGCGCGGAATTCTTACCTGATATGTTTCGACTTTGTTCAATCCGCCGCGGCGAAGGGAAACCGTTCGCTTCGATCCGTGCAGAACTTCCTCCAGCGTCACCATGATGTCCGCTTCCACGTCGCTGCCGCGCACGGGCCCCGTTTGGCGCCGGCCGAAATCGCCCCGGCCAAAACCGGATCCTCCCCGGCTCCCGCCGAAAAACGCCTCGAAGAAATCGCTGAACCCCGTTCCGCCAAATTCAAACTCCACTCCGCCGCCGTTGCCACCGTCGTAACGTTGAAATCCGCCCGCTTGCGTGTCCCATCCCGGCGGCGGCTGAAAGCCGCTCGGCTGGTTCCAATTCGCGCCCAGCTCATCATATTTTTTCCGCTTCTCCGGGTCGCCCAGAACTTCGTAAGCCTCGTTGATTTGCTTGAATTTCTCCTCGGCAGTCGCTTTGTCCTTCGCCACGTCGGGATGATATTTGCGCGCGAGCTTGCGAAAGGCACTACGAATTTCATCCTCGCTGGCGGTCTTCGCCACGCCCAGCGTCTCATAATAATCTCGAAATTGGACAGCCATCGATCGCCATTGAATTTCTGCGCGCCCAAGGTGATGCGCAACTCAGGGTAAGCCGATCTTTTAAAAAAGTATCGCTCCCCAACGCCTCTCCCTTTATCTTTTCGTGTGCGCGATCTTGGAAAACTGCTCATGCTTTTCGGCGGAAGCATCGCGATCCTCGGCCTCCTCCTCTGGAGCGGCTTTGGATCCACCTGGCTGGGACGTTTACCCGGAGACATCCGGATCGAACGCGGAAACTCCGCGTTTTATTTTCCGATCGTCACTTGTCTGATCTTCAGCATCGTTCTCAGTTTGATCCTGTCTTTCTTTCGGCGCTGAGCGATGGCGCCGATGACTTCGTCCGCGCCCAACCGGCAATTGTTGCTCGAGCAACATGTCGCGCGCTTGGTGCAGTGCCGGCGCTGCCCGCGGATGCTGCCCCCGCCTGTTTCCGGCGGTCCGGTCTGGAGCAAAGTGATCCTGATCGGCCAGGCGCCGGGCGTGAAAGAACCGGTCCTCGGAAAACCATTCGCGTGGACGGCCGGCCGCACACTCTTTGGCTGGTTCGATGAGTTCTGTAATTTGAGCGAAGCGGAAGTGCGCGCTCGAATTTATTTCGCCGCTGTTTGCCGCTGTTTTCCGGGCAAAACTGCCGCGGGCGGCGACCGCGTTCCCGCGCCCGACGAAATCCGGAATTGCTCCACCTGGATGAACGATGAGATCGATCTGCTCCAACCGCGCCTGATTATTCCCGTGGGAAAACTGGCGATCGCGCAATTCATCGCATTCGCGAAACTGGATGAAATAGTGGGACGCGTTTTTCGGCTGCGGCGGAATCGTCGCGCATTCGATCTCATTCCGCTTCCCCATCCGTCAGGCGCTTCCCCGTGGCATCGTATCCCGCCGGGAATCGGAATGCTCCGCAAAGCGATGCGCTTGATCGCGCGCCATCCAGCGATCTTAAATCTAACTCGGCCCCCGCGTTCATAGACCGCCGTTACAGCATCTCTTCAAATTCGACGTTGGACGTTCGGCGCTGAACGTTGGACGTTTTCCCCTTTCTTCCGAATGACCACCGCAAAAGTCCTCACCCGCGCCGATCTTCCCGACTCCGACAAATGGGATCTCACTCATCTTTTCGCCGACGCAGAGAAATGGAAAGAAGATTTCAGTTGGATTGAGCAGGCGTTTTCGAAGATCAGGGAATGGAAGGGTCGTCTCGGCGAATCGGCTGCTTCTTTGGCGGCTTGCCTGGAGTTTGAGAAGTCGCTCGATCTGAAAATCGAGCGGCTCTATCACTACGCTTCGCTCCAGCTCGCGGAGGACAGCGCCAATCCCGAATATCTCGCCCGAATGGGGCAGCTCCAAAATCTGCTCACGAAAATCAGTGAAGCGGCTTCCTTCTTAGCTCCCGAAATACAGGCGATCCCTGACGAAAAGTTTGCGCAATTTCTGAATGATCCGGCGCTCGCCCCCTGGCAAATCGCATTAAAGAAAATCCGCCGGATGAAACCGCACGTTCTCTCCGAACTGGAGGAACGGCTGCTCGCGCTCGGGAGTTCGGCGCTGGACGGTTACGACGACACTTTTTCCCAGCTGACCGATGTCGATATGAAATTCGGCGCGCTGATCGATGAAAAGGGGGAGGAAAAACCGCTCACCCAAAGTTCCTACAGCTCCTTTCTGGTGAAGCGCGATCATGAGTTGCGCAAACGGGCTTTCCATCAGTTCTACGATGAATTTCAGGATCACCAGTTCACGCTAGCTTCGTCGCTCGCCTACTCCGTTAAGGCCGACGTCTTCCGTGCTCGCGCCAGGAATTATTCATCTGCGCTCGAGGCTTCGCTTTTTCACGATGACATTCCGGTCGCTGTTTACGACGGGCTCATCACGGCCGTTCGCAAAAATCTCGCACCGCTTTTTCGCTATTACGAACTGCGGCGGCGCGTCCTCGGCCTGAAGGAACTGCATCATTACGACACCTACGTTCCACTCGTGCCCGAGATCGATTCGCGGGTCAGCTTCGATGAAGCAATCTCCCATGTTCTCGCCGCGCTTGATTCGTTAGGCCCGGACTACGCCACCGCGCTGGGCGAGGGCTTGCGTGGGCGCTGGTGCGATCGCTACGAGACAAAAGGCAAGCGGAGCGGCGCTTTCTCCTCCGGCAGCTTCGGCGCGCCGCCCTACATCCTGATGAATTATAAGAGCGACGTTTTTTCCGATGTTTACACTCTCGCGCATGAAGCCGGGCATTCGATGCACACTTGGTTCGCGCAACGCTCGCAGCCTTTTCAGGATTACGATTATCCGATCTTTCTCGCCGAAGTCGCATCGACGTTTAACGAAGAGCTGCTCACCCACCATCTCCTCGAGCGGACGAGCGATCCGAAAATGCGCGCCTACATCATCAATCGCCAGATCGACGATCTTCGCGGGACCCTCTTCCGCCAGACGATGTTCGCCGAGTTCGAAAAAATCATTCACGCGATCGAAGAACGCGGCGACGCGCTGACGCTCGACGTTTTTAAGAGCGAGTACCGCGCTCTGCTCCGCGCTTATTTTGGCCAGGGCGTCGTGGTCGATCCGGAATTGGATTTGGAATGTTTGCGTATCCCGCATTTTTACAATGCGTTCTACGTCTACAAGTATGCGACAGGAATTTCCGCCGCCGTCGCCCTCGCCGAGCGTGTGCTCGCGCGAAAGCCCGGAAGCGTAGAGGCTTATCTCGAATTCTTGAAATCGGGCGGATCGAAATTTCCCCTCCAGACATTAAAAACCGCCGGCGTCGATATGACAACCGCCGCTCCGATCGAAAGCGCTCTTCGCCTTTTCGAGCGCCGGCTTGCCGAGCTGGAAACGCTTTTGCTCCGGCAAAAATAGCGCCCCGCGGGAGCGCTTGGCCGGGTTGGGCGCGGTTTTTGCTAACCAAAGAATCGTGCAATTTGAATGGCGTTTGCAAGCCGCCTGCGGTTACGCAGAGCTCGGGATGACCCGCGAATCGGTCGCGGAATTGGATGCAATTCCGGGGCGGTTTCAGAATCGTCCCGAGGTCCTTCATCTTCGGCTCCATCATTTGATGCGGAAAAAACAATGGGCGCTCGCGCTCCGGGTCAGCCAAAAACTTTGTCGCGCCGCCCCCGATGCCGGCGCCGGATTCCTCCACGCCGGCTTTTGCCTGCACCAAATGGGAAAGACCGCGGAGGCAAAAAAGCTCTTGGTCACCGGGCCGATTGCGCTTCTGAAAGAGCCGATTTATTACTACAACATGGGTTGTTACGAAGCGCTTCTGGGCAATGTCGATGTTGCCGAGCAGAATCTGCAGATCAGCTTTAAGATGGACAGTTCCTTTCGCGATCTGGCGAAAAAAGATCCGGATCTGAAAGCGTTGCACGCCGTCATTTGAGTTGAGCGAACGCCGTCTCGCGACGCGTGCGCTTGCCATGCGCTCTCCTGCTGCGCGCATGCTAACCTGATCCATGAAGCTGGACGCCGAGAAGCTGAGAGAAAAAATCTCTTCGCTCTTCGAAGAAAACTTCGCCCGTTTCGGCGAACTCGGCGCGGCTGTTTCAATTTGGCAGAATGGCGAACCGGTTCTCGAGTTGGCCGGTGGATTTCGCGACGCAAAGCGCCGGATACCCTGGACCGACGACACGATCGTGCTTTTTTGGTCGGCGACCAAAGGACCCGGCAGCGCCTGTCTGCTCCATGTCTTGCAGGAATGTGAGATTGCGCTTACCCGTCGCGTCGCGGAGTTCTGGCCCGAGTTTGCGCAAGCCGGCAAAGAAAACATCACCCTGGCGCAACTACTTTCCCATCAAGCGGGCTTGTGCGCGCTCGATGCGCCGGTCGAGGTGGTCGATTATCCGGCCGTAATCAACGCTTTGGAAAAACAGGCGCCCCTCTGGCCGCCGGGAACCGCCC
>DASXNS010000183.1:0-2612 GCA_036494865.1 Chthoniobacterales bacterium
CACAGCTTCGAGGCGATGCTCGAACCGGAGGGTGCTTTGAGACTCGTTAGGCCAAAGTTGCGTGTCCCAATCCGTCAGGATCGGCAAAAGGGAAACGCCGATTGCAACAAAAGCGACGAGCTGATTTTCGATCAGGGCCAGCAAACCGGGGAGCGTCAAAGCAAAAATAAGCACGAAAAAATACGCCCATCGCGCCTGCCAAAGGGTGAGCAGAAACGTCGCCGCCAAGAGCGCGCCGAGAAAAATCGGAACGGCAAAATTTTTCCGGAGCGCGATCCAGAGAAGGGCCGGCGCTGGAATGAGCAAGAGGCCGCACCAGCGCAGCCATATTTGGTCCGTGATCGGGACCGGCCTCAACTCTCCGATGGTCCGCATCCAATTGAGCAGGATCGAGTCCGCTCCGAAGAGGGTGGAAACGGGCAGCCGCTGTTCAAGTGCAAATCCGAGCGCAACGATTGCGCCGAGCCAGACCCACCCGAGCCGCCGATGGCGCGCGATGAAATTTTTCCGGGCGAAGATGATTTGGGAAAGAAATACGATTGCGAACAGAATCAGCGGCTCGTAAAGCGAAACCCACAAAGCGAGGCCCCAGGCAATTCCGTTCGCGATGCTCCATCCTCGCGATGTTTCCGTCTGCAAAGTCCATTCGGAGCAAATCGCGAGGATCGAAAGCAGAATGATGAGCGCCTGGTGATCGGGCCGGCCCAGTTCCGTGCCGTGAACCAAAATCGGACTCAACCCATAGAGAAGCAAAAGCGCGGCGCGATAACGCAAACGGTTTCGCCGCGCCCACCACCATAAAAACCAACCGCCGGCCAAACCGAGGAGCGGTGAGATCCATGCGCCCGCCAAATCAATCGCGTTTCCCGTGAAAGGCCTGAGCGATTCGGCAAGTGCGACGATGAAATAATCAAAGGGCGCAGTGGTGTGCGGCGTTGTGCCCGCGGGAAAATTTTCAAATGAATGATGCCGGATGATGAGCCCTGGATGTTCCAGGCAGAGGCGGGCGCGCGTCATCCGCGAGTAACAATCGGCGTCGGTAAAATAAACATCGCCGCCAACAAAAACGTCCCGATAATTCGCGCAGCGCGTCGCGAGAATCAGCGCGCTGAAAATCAGCAGCCCGATTATCGAGGCCGCCGAGCGAGCCGCCGCTGTAACGAATCGCAAATCCAAAATGGAAATCTAAAGTGGCTTGGGCCCACCAGGATTCGAACCTGGGACCAAGGGATTATGAGTCCCCTGCTCTAACCGCTGAGCTATAGGCCCGATGCCCGGGAGTAAATCATCTTTCGCTCGGAAAAACAGTGATCCGTCCAGAAAATCGATCTGATTTTCGCCAGACCGATTTAATTCCGCTCCGCACCGGCCGGCAAGACTTGATCGAGCACGGTGAGAAATTTTTTCACGTCGAGCGGCTTGGTGATGTAATCAGCCGCGCCCGCGCTCATCAGCCGATCGATCTGCCTGCTCGTCGCGTCGGCGCTGACGACGATGACTGGAATGGAGGCGCAACTGGGATCCGCGTGGACGCAGACGAGGACGTCATGTCCATTGATGTCGGGAAGATTCACATCGAGAAGAATCAAGTCGGGGCGATGTTTTCGCGCCATGGTTAATCCTTCGAGGCCGTTTTTTGCGGCGATCAATCGTGTGGATGGGCGGCGCTCGAGGAGGCGTTCGAGAAGGGTGAAGTTTGAGAGATTATCCTCGATGTAGAGAACCGTGCGAGGCCGCGAGCAGCCGTTCGTTTCGATCTCGGGCAAATCTTCGATCGTGGCCACAGTTTTGAGCGAGCTCTCGGCCCGGGGAAAATCGATCAGAAAGGTCGTTCCCTCGCCGGGCTGACTCTCCACATCAATAGTGCCCGCCATCGCCTCAACAAAACGTTTCGCGACTGTCAGTCCGAGGCCGGTGCCTTCGACCGCGCTGTGTTCGGCGCCCAAGCGCTCGAACGGCGTGAAGAGATGTTTGAGCCGCGCCGGGGCGATGCCCAGACCGGTATCGGAAATTGTGACGCGGCCGCGCGACTCGGTCATCTCACATTTCAGGGTAACGGTGCCATCGAGCCGATTGTACTTAATCGCATTGGAAACCAGGTTGATCAGGACCTGCTTGAAACGCTGACGATCGACCAGAATGAAATTTCCTTCGGTAACCGAATTGATCAGACCGACATTTCGTTCGCTCGCGAGCGGGCCAACCAGCTCCAGCGTTTCGCGAATCACGCCTGCAATTTCAACCGGCTCGCAGGAGAGTGAAATGCGGCCCGCTTCAATCCGCGCGATATCGAGCACTTCGTTGATCAATTTCAGGAGATGCTCGCCGCCGCGCAAAATGTGGCCAACACCATCATGTTGTTGCGGCGTGAGCTTATCCATTTGAAGAAGCTGGGCGAAACCGAGGATCGCATTCATCGGCGTGCGCAGTTCGTGACTCATCCGGGAAAGAAATTCGCTCTTGGCGCGGTTAGCCCGCTCCGCTTCTTCTTTGGCGTCCTGAAGCGCTTTGCCGGCGCGCTTGCGATCGGTGATATCAGTGGAGACGCCACAGAGACCGTAGATATTTCCGGCCGCATCGACGAGCGGAAATTTACTCGAGATAAAAGTGTG
>DASXNS010000184.1:0-17716 GCA_036494865.1 Chthoniobacterales bacterium
CCAATCCTTGCGCATTTGCGCCTTCCACTTGCTGAGGTTCGTCGCAGCCGCGCATTGGTCGCGCGCGAATTCCTGATGACCGCGCGCCGCCGGAATGTAAAGGCGCTCGGTATATTCTTTCACCATCCGATGGGTGTTGAAAACCGGTGTGACACTGCGAATTGATTCCCGCATCAGCTGCAGCCAGGCCAGCGGTAATTTCCCGTCGGGCTTGGCGTAATAAAGCGGAATGATCTGATTTTCGAGCAGCTGATACAGACTGCCCGCGTCCACTTCACTTTGGAAATCGACGGTGCCGCCGGCGATTTCGCCGCCGATCGCCCAGCCATTATTGCCGTTGAAGCTCTCGCCCCACCAACCGTCGAGCACGCTTAGATTTAGACCGCCGTTGGGCGGCAATTTCATTCCGCTCGTGCCGCTCGCTTCCAGCGGCCGAAGCGGATTGTTCAGCCAAAGATCGACCCCCTGGACGAGACGGCGCGCGATGTAGGTGTCGTAATCTTCCACGAAGACCATCCGGTTTTCGAACCCGCGTTCGCGGCTGAATTTGTAAACCTGTTGAATGAGCGCCTTGCCGCCTTCATCTTGCGGATGCGATTTCCCGGCGAAAATAAATTGGACCGGGCGGGTCTCATCGTTGAGCAAACGTTTCAGCCGTTCCTGATCGCTGAACAATAAAGCGCCACGTTTGTAGGTGGCGAAACGGCGTGCGAACCCGATCGTCAGAATTTCCGGATCGAGAATGCGATTGACGTTGCGAATGGATTCAGGCGATTCGCCGTTGCGCTCGCGGGCCATCCGCACCCGTTCCCTCACGAATTCGACCAGGCGCAGTTTCAATTTCTGATGGGTATCCCAAAGCTGCCCGTCCGGAATATCGGTGACGCGCCGCCAGAAATCAGGATTCGTTAGGTTCGTTTCCCAATCTCCAAGGTATCTCCGGTAGAGCGCAGAAAATTCCGGCGCCATCCAGGTTTTGGTGTGGACGCCGTTGGTGATGCTGGTAATGGGGACCTCGTGTCCGGGCACGCCGGCCCAGACATCCTTCCAAAGCGAGCGGCTGACGTGGCCGTGCAATTTGCTCACGCCGTTCGAATGCCGGCTCACGCGCAAAGCGAGAACCGTCATGCTGAAAGCGTCGATCGCATTCACGCTGGTCTGGCCGAGCCGGAAAAATTCTTCGAACGGAATCCCGAGCTGCATCGCAAATTCGCCGAAATATTTCTTCATCATCTCGCGCGGGAAAGAGTCATTGCCCGCGGGCACCGGGGTATGAGTGGTGAAAACATTTGCTGCTGCCACGAGTTGGAGCGCGGCATAAAAATCCAGTTTTTTTTCCGCGACGTTCAAGCGGATCCGTTCGAGCGCGAGAAAGGCCGAGTGCCCTTCATTCATGTGGAAAACTTCCGCCTCGATTCCGAGCGCGCTCAGGATTTTCACGCCGCCGATGCCGAGAACAATTTCCTGCCGCATCCGCATCTCGAGATCGCCGCCATAAAGCTCGGCGGTGATGAGCCGATCGGCGGCGCTGTTCTCCGCAATGTCGGTATCGAGCAGATAAAGACTGACGCGACCGACATCCAGCTTCCAGATTTTCGCGCGCACTTCGCGATCGAGGAGACGGACGGCGATGAGCAGGTTTTGGTCGCCGCTCCGCACTTCCCTGATCGGGAGGTGATGGAAATTCTGATTAAGATTAACCGCGTGCTGGATGCCGTCCTTGTCGATTTGCTGTTTGAAGTAGCCGTGCCGGTAGAGCAGCCCGATCGCGACAAAGTTCAAATCGAGATCGCTGGCTGATTTGCAATGATCGCCGGCGAGAATGCCGAGGCCGCCGGAATAATTCGGAATTGATTCGTGAAATCCAAACTCCGCCGAAAAATAAGCCACCGGTTTTTGAATGGCATTGCCGGCGCCGGTTTTTCCGTAGGTATCCTGGCGCGAGAGATAATGGTGGAACGCGTCGTGCACTTCCTTTAGTTCGCGGAGAAAGTTTTTGTCCTGCGCCACTTCGACCAGTCGAGCCTGGCGGGAGAGCTGGAGCATGCGGACGGGATTGTGATTGGTCCGGTTCCACAATTCCGGATCGAGATGACGGAAGAGTCGGCGGGCGGAAGGCTCCCAAGTCCACCAGAGATTGAATACCATCTCGCGCAGCGGCTCGAGCGCAGCCGGCAGCGTCGGGATCACATTATAAGTGTGGTAGGTCGGCATGAGATTGCGGCGGCCCGGATAAATCGAAGCGTGAATCTGACAGGAAAAACTTTAGCATCAAGCGTTCCACCGACGGGGGTCCGATCTAAGGATGACAACGTGCGTAAACGGCACTCCCCCTTTACGCGTTCACGCGATGCGGCGCGAGTATCAGTCCCAGCGCTACCCCGCTCACCAAGCCGCTCATGTGAGCGGCGATGCTGATCTGCGGCGTGGAAAGATCGAACGCAGTCTGGATGGCGACGATCATGAGAATATTTTTGAGGCGGCGTCCGGCTAGTGGCGCGTGTCGCTCGCGCAAGAGCAAGCCGGCCCACACGCCCACCAGCCCCATCAGGCAGCCGGATGCGCCCACCAGTTGCTCGGCCTTGGTCATTCCAATGATCCACAAAAAAAGAACGCCGAGGCTCGAGCCCAACCCGGCGAGCAAATAACAAATCGCGAAACGAATCGAGCCGATCGCCTGCTCCAATCCCGGCCCGATAACGAAAAGGGCATACAAGTTGAAGGCGAGATGGAGCGGGCCGTAATGCAAAAAAAGCGCGGTCAACAGCCGCCAGTATTCGCCGCGGTAGAGGACCGCGGAAAGCTCGAGCTGGCCAAGCCGATGCAGGGTGAGCGGATCGGTCGAGCCGCCGAGGGCAATCTCAGCGGTAAACATTGCGAGGTTAAGCCCGATCAAAATCATGACCGCGATGTTCCGGCTGCCGCTCTGCGATGCGAAGGTCCTGGCGACGCGTCGACTTTGCTCGATGCGCTGGAGGAGCGCCTCGGTGCCGGGCAAAAGCGCAACGGCAATTTCGCTCGCGCGGGCGAGACGCCGCTCAATCGCGTTGCGAAGCAAATGGTCGTCGGTTTGCGCGAGTAGTTTTTCGAGGCGCGCGGTGCCGCTCTCGATCTGGCCCGCAGCGAGCTCCGCCGTCGCGATCCAAAATTCCTTCACATCGCGGGGGACTTTCCGCAATTTCGTTTCGAACAGTTTTACGACACCACGCACGCGGCCGCAGAATGCGAGAACCAGGAGCAGGCACGCGTCGTATCCGGCCGCGCTTTGCAGGGTGGACTTACTGCCGTGCGCTACTCTGGCGAACTCAAGAACGAGCTCATCGCGCAAACCATTTTCGCCCAATGCGCGCAAATAAAGGAGGAGCAACGCGAAATCGGTTGCGGCAAATCCGGGAGGCAACCCCTGAAACCAAGCGAGCAGCCCGGACCAATCGCCGCGAATGCGAAACGATTGCGCGATGGCCTGGCGGCCGACGTTCGTTTGCTGGTTTTGCACACGCGCCAGAAGCGAGAGCGCGGAGGGAACTTCACCTCGTTGCGCGCGTTCGAGCGCTTCCAGTAAAACCGATTGCTCCAGCAGAGCGTCCGCCGGATGCAAAAATCGCAGGACGCGGGAAAGACGGCGCGCCGCGGCGAAACGCTGCTGCGCCGCCAGCTCAGTTGTTTTGCGCAAACCGAGCGCGGGCACAAGCAACAGCACCAGCCATGCGCCGCCGCCGACAAATCCCGCCGCATCCGGCCGCACCATCCAGGAAATCGCAGTAATGATTAGCACCGCAAACGCGGCCAGCCGCCAGCCGCGATTCAGTCCGCCGCGCCGCCAGGTTTGGGCAAGCAACACCAGCGGCGAAACGCACGCGATGAAAAGCAAAATATGATTGAGATCGATCATTAGTTGGAAAGCGCGCGGCGTTCTCTTTCCATTGCGTGTTGAACGTTCGACGTTGGACGTTCAATGTCTCATGACAAGCAGTTTCACTGATCGAGCGAACCAATTCGAATGACGCTTAAAACAACGCTTTATCTCGACGTGATTTCTTCCTGGTGTTTTTGGGCGGAACCAGCCTGGGCCGAACTGAAGAGACGCTACGCCGGGCGGGTGGAATTCGACTGGAAGATCGCGCTGATGGACGCATCCGGTTTTCCGAAAACGCGCGAGCAAGCCGAATGGTTTTATCGCCGAAGCGGAATGATGATGCGTTCGCCTTTCATGCTCAAGCCGGGATGGTTCAAACCGAATTTGCAGGAGTGCCTGGCGCCGAATCTGGTGGCGGAAGCTGCGCGCGATTTCGGCGTGACGGACGATCGCGTGCGGCTGGCGCTGGCGCACGCGACTGTGCGCGAAGGACTGCAGACCGGCGAGTGGGAGCTCGCCGCGGAGATCGGAGCGAAAGCCGCTGGTCTGGATAAAACGAACCTGCTCGAACGCGCGCGTTCCGCGGAAGTGGAAGCGCGGGCACGCGCCAGCACGGCGGAATTCCAGGCATTGAAAGTCACGCAGCGGCCGACGTTTTTGATCGAAAGCGAAATCGGCGACCGCGCTCTCTTTTCCGGCTTCGCCAAAATCGAACCGTTGGCGAGCACGATCGACTCGATGCTCGACGACATTGCGGCCTACGAAGCGCACGCCGCCCATTTTGGCGCGCCGCCCGCATAGATTCACCTTGCAGCGCACGAAGGTTGCTTACATCTTTCATCGACTTGCGAAAAGCGCAGGTCCGTCACCGCGATGTCCGCAGGCGCGGTGGGGCAGAAGTGTCGGGCGCTCAGCAATGACGGCCCGGAAAATGCGGTTAATAAATACGACGTTGCGGTCACTTCCCGCGGCGCCGGCCAGGAGCTTTGATCTAAACTGCAACCACAAATTCGTGTAAACGGTCGGATTCGCGCCCGCGAAGTGCGGGTCATTCTCGGGTCCACCAGCGAGCAACTCGGCGTCATGAAATTGTCCGACGCGTTGCGCAAAGCTCAGAGCATGGATCTCGATTTGGTCGAGGTCGCGCCGATGGCGAATCCGCCGGTCTGCAAAATCGTCGATTTCGGAAAATTTCGTTACGACATTTCCAAGCAGGAAAAGGACAAGAAAACTTCCGGAACCAAACTGAAAGAGATTAAGTTCCGGGTAAATATCGACGATCACGATTACCTGACGAAGATCCGGCACGGCGAAGCGTTTCTCGATAAGGGAAACAAGGTGCGGGTGCAGCTGCAATTTCGCGGCCGTGAAATGGCGCACCAGGAATTTGGAATGCAGTTGATGGAAAAAGTGCGGGACGATCTTGCCGGAATGTCGCAAGTGGAAATGGAGCCGAAGATCGCGGGACGCAACGTGACCATGACGTTATCGCCGCTGCCGGCTGCCCGTCGAAAAAGACGCTTCTCTGTTCCGGCCGATGACGCCGCGGAAGAAGCCGTCCGTAACGGCGCGCAAGACTAACCCGGCTCAGGTCGTTGCTGTCGGCTCACTCGCGGGCATTTCCGGGATCAGTTCGTTGACCCGCGTGATCTTCAGGGCGCGGCCGGTTGTTTCGTCGATTGAAATCACGACTCCGCACAATCGCACGTCGCCCTTCGCGACCGGAAAGGGCGCCGGCAAGTTCGAGACGAAGCGGTTCACGATCGGATCGATCGCGCGGCCAAGCACGGAATCGGCGGGACCGCACATTCCTGCATCGCAGATAAAAGCAGTCCCGCCGGGAAAAATTTGTTCGTCCGCGGTCTGTACATGAGTGTGAGTGCCGATCACCGCGGAAACTTTCCCATCGAGAAAGCGGCCGATCGCAATTTTCTCGCTCGTCGTTTCGCCATGGACATCGACCAAGATGGTGGAGGTCTGTTCGCGCATTTTTGCGACGGCGAGAGCGACGGCCTCGAAAGGATTTTCGAGGATTGGTTGCATAAAAGTGCGCGCTTGCACATTGATCACGCCGACTTTTCCCTTCCCAGTCTCGAGCACGATCGCGCCGGCGCCGGGCGCGCCTTCCGGATAATTGACCGGCCGCAACAAACGAGGCTCCGTTTCGATGAAACCAAAAATTTCTTTCTGGTCCCAGATATGATCGCCAGTGGTGATGACAGAGACGCCGGCGCGCAGCAAATCGATCGTTATTTTCGGGGTAATTCCGCGGCCGGCCGCGGCGTTTTCGCCATTCACCACGATGAAAGCGAGCGCGTGCGATTCCTTCAAGCGCGGGAGCTGGCTGATCACGGCGGTGCGGCCTGGCTCACCCACCACGTCGCCCAGAAAAAGAATCGTCAGCATCCGCCGACCATCGTATTGAACAGAACGAAATCCAAACCGTGATCTCTTCTCGTCTTCATCCGCGGATTTCCTGTGCTGTCGCGTTTGGCTTTTTGTTTCCAGGGTTGGCGATCGCGGTCGATCACCTCAGCAATCCACTCGCCGACCCGCCGAAATGGAAGGCGCTCGCGCAATATCAGCGCACGATCACGCATGATGAATTCGAGCGGTTGCTGCGCGATGTTTATTGCACCCACGGGGTCAGTGAGGAACTCATCCGGGTCGATCCGGAATTTGCCTGCATCTTGATGGACCGCGACGCGCAGAGATGGTTCACACTTCGGTTTGCGAAAAATAAGCGCCGGCAGAAAACGGTGGCGCATTACTGGCGCACCGCGCGTTCGCCGTCGCATCGAAGCGATCGCACCGTTCTTTCCGGAATCAAAGTCGCGCTCGATCCCGGACACATCGGCGGCGCCTGGGCGAAAATGGAGGAGCGATGGTTTGAAGTCGGCGACTCGACTCCAGTGGAAGAAGGCGAGATGACTCTGCGCGTCGCGAAAATTCTGGCGCAAAAACTTCGTGCGCTGGGCGCGCGCGTTTCGTTTGTGCGCGAAGAAATGGAACCGGTCACCCCGCTTCGCCCGGAAGATCTCAAAGGGGCGGCGCGCCAGATTCTGCGCGCGAGCGGAATAGAAGATCCACGCGAAGATTTTGATGGGCCGGACGATCCGCTAAAAGACCAAACGGTCCGCTGGCAAAGCGAAATTCTTTTCTACCGCAACAGCGAGATCCGGGCGCGGGCCACGATCGTGAATTCCAAACTGCATCCGGATCTCGTCCTCTGCCTCCATTTCAACGCCGAAGCGTGGGGCGACGAACGCAACCCCACCTTTGTCGATAAGAATCATCTCCATTTGCTGGTGAACGGTGCGTATCTGCCATCCGAGCTGGAATCCGACGACCAGCGTTTCGAGATGCTGCGCCGGCTTCTCAGCCGCACGTTCGACGAGGAAATCAAAATCGCGGATGAGCTCGGGGCGGCGATGGCGAAAGCGACTGGGCTGCCGTCATATCAATATACCACCGACAACGTCACGAAGGAGGGCGGGAGCGGTTACGTTTACGCGCGCAACCTCGTCGCGACACGGCTTTATCGCTGCCCGGTTGTTTACCTGGAGCCTTACGTGATGAATAACGCCGATGTTTTTGCCCGGGTGCAAGCCGGCGATTACGACGGGACGCGCCCGATCAATGGCGTGGAACGAAAAAGTATTTATCGCGAGTACGCCGAAAGCGTAGTGGAAGGGTTAGTGGAATATTACAAGACCCGGTAGAGACGCGTTCTCGGTTCCTCGCGGTTGCTACAATTTTCCCACCGCGGCTGCGATCTCCTCCATCGTCACATCAGTGGCGACTTGCACGGAACCGATCGCGGGCGTCACCACGAAGCGCACTTTGCCGCGCTCGAATTTCTTATCGAAGCGAATCGCTTCCAAAACTTTTTCGCGCGGGAATTCCGCCGGCAATCGCGTCGGCAAATCGAACGCTTTCAACGTGCGCACTATTTTTTCCCGCTCAATTTCGGACAGCCCAGCCTTTCGCATTGAAATTTCGCACGCTGCAACGATGCCGAGACTGACCGCTTCGCCGTGGAGAAAATCGCGATAGTTCCCCGCCCGCTCGATTGCGTGCCCGACGGTGTGGCCGAAGTTCAGCAGCATCCTATCGCCGCTGACTTCGCGATCGTCGGCCGCGATGATGCTCGCTTTGATCTCCACATTCCGGCGCACCAGCTCGGCCAGATTCGCTTGCTCAAAATTCTGCAGAATTTCGAACATTGCCGTGTCCCGGATGATGGCGTGCTTGATAATTTCGGCGAAACCCTGCTTCCATTCCCGCTCCGGCAACGCGCTCAGCGTGTCGACATCCGAGATGACCAGCGCGGGATGATGGAAAGCGCCGATCAAATTTTTGCCCGCGGCGATGTTCACGGCCGTCTTGCCGCCGATCGAGCTATCGACTTGCGCGAGCAGCGTCGTCGGCATTTGCAGATAAGGAATGCCGCGATGATAAATCGCCGCGACGAACCCGGCGAGATCGCCCACTACTCCGCCGCCGAGCGCGACCACGAAGGAGGAACGATCGAGCCCGGCCTCCGCCATCTGATTGCAACAGGCTTCCGCCCGAGCGATCACCTTCGATTGCTCGCCGGGCGGAATCGCGATCAAGCTGGGCCGGTAACCAGCACTCGTTAGGCTGTCAAGGACCGGCTGGGCGAAAAGCGCGGCGACGTTGTCGTCGGAAATAAGCGCGCACCGGCTGGCGCGAAATTTTTCGCTCAGGAGCGATCCCGTTTTTTCGAGCAGACCGGAACCAACAAATACCTCGTAGCGCTCACCGCCTGCGCGAATAATGATCGGCGGCACGGCCGAGCCCAGGCCGACTCTCCTTGACAAATCCCCACCAAGCTTCATTTAAATAATACCATGCCCGATCCGGTCGATCCGACGCCTCCTCCGATCATCTCGCCGGAGCCGGGCGTCAAGCCGACCACGACTGGACTTCCTTCGAACGTCGCCGCCGCGCTCGCCTGTATTCCTCTGATCGGGGGAATTATTTTTTATCTTGTGGAGAAGACCGATCAGTTTGTGCGCTTTTATGCGATGCAATCGATCATTTTCGGCGCGATTTGGGTTCTGTTCGACATTGCCTACTCCATCGCTCACGCGATTTTTGTGCCGATCCCAGTGGCCGGGGCGATCTTCGCGGTCCTTTTGTGGTTGATCTGGGCTTTTGTTCATCTTGCTTTTTTCGTCGTCATGATTATCGCGATGGTGAAAGCATTCAGCGGAGTGCGCTGGGACATTCCCTACGTCGGGCCGATCGCGCGCAAGCAGATGGGCGAAGTCGTCCTTTAACCCGCACATCAGTCGCAGGCGAGCAGCTTGACCACGATTTCGGTCAGCACGAGTTCGTGATCGAGCTGGCTGGTTACGAGGCGCACATTAGCTTCGAGGGACGCGTCGAGACCGGCGAGCAGCTTCGCCGTTTGAAATCGATGCGCCTGCTGCGCTGCGATGCCGAGCGCGTAGCCGTTGATCGAGCCATCTTTTTTTCGCGGCAGATGTTCGGTCGCTTCGGCCGGCAAACGATTCAGCGCCGAGATGAAAGTGAAGGGCGCGTGTGGACGCGGAATGCGATGACGTTCCATCAAATCTTTGGCGAGAAGCAAATTCCGGATCGTCGGGAGAATCGCGACCAGCAAAATGCCGATGGCGGTTTCACCTTGATCGAGCAGCCGCTTCACAAGCGTGAGAGCACGATCGAGGTCGCAGGCCGCCAGCGCGTTGCCGAGCTCGAAGATGACGCCGGCGCGTGAAAGCGGCACTAACTCGCGCACTTGCTCTAACGTCACGCCGCGCTCACGACCACAATAAAGATCGATCTTCTCCAACTCGTTTTCGATCTGGCGCGTATCACCGCCGGTCAGGAGCACGAAAAGATCGAGCGCCTCTTCTTCGAATTGCAACCCGCGCGTCTTGGCGCGGCGCCGCAAGATTTCCGTCGCTTCTTCTTCCCAACCGGCGCGCGACGAATCGAGACGGTCGATTACCTGCACTTCAGCGCGCTTGGAAAGCGTCTTGTAAAATGTGCGGCGCTTGTCGGTTTCGGTCGCGCTGATCAGCAACGTCACTTCGGCGCCGAGACCGGCCTCGATTAATTCGCCCAGATCTTCGAGCGCCGCTTGCACTGCAGCCGAACGCCCGATCACACTATCGGCGAGACAATTTGCGTTCTTGAACCAGACCAATTTTCCGCCGCCGAAAAATGGCAGCGTCTGCAATGCCTCGATCGCGGCCCTGATTCGCGAGACCGCTTGATCGACATTGTCGGCGCAGGCATCGATGACCTCGATCCCGAATTCGCCCGCACCCGGCGGCGTCAATTGCGCCGCCAGTTCCGCCGCGACCCGCTTCACTTCGCTCTCATCGGAGCCGACCACAGCATGGATGTTTGCTGGAGCCGGCGCGGCTTTCGTTTTGGTTTTCGTCATCGAATGAAGCGCGCGAATTTCCTTTCGACCAGCGCCATGTCGGCAAAATCGCTTCCGTAAGTCGCGACGAGCGCAGCCGGCGGCGGGTCGCCGGCAATGATCCGATCGACAAACTGCGGAAACAATTCTTTCGGATATTTGTTGAAGAGATAACGGACGAACTTTGCGCTCGTCTCGTAAAGGCGATCGACCTGCGCCTTCTCCGCGGGATATCGCTGCACCGCCGTCAGCTCCGCGATCGTCATTTGGGCGAGGCTGAGCGGCGCTTGATTGCGGTGCACGTTCTGCGAATGCCGCGCGGCCACACTGGCATCGCCCATGTATTCGGCGAAGCCTTCGTTTAACCAGAGCGGCCAATGACGCCCGCGATAAATCCGGGAGACGACGGCGTGAGTGGTTTCGTGGGCGAGACTGTGGGAATCGAACACGCCCGATTGCTCGTGGACGTTGAGAAACAATTCGTCGCCGTGCGCCAAACTGTGCGACCAGGTTGGATCGTTCGTTTGGGCGAGGAATTTTTTCCATTCCAGTTCGTCCTTGAAAATGAAGACGTGCGACTTTCGTTGATACTGCGCGGGTTTCGCGCCGAGGGTCTGGGCCACGTTCCAAAGATCGAACTCGATCTCGCGCGCGACTTCATGCGCGTCGCCCAGTCGCCGATAGTGAATGATGAAATTTTCCGTCTCACCGTGCTTCCATTGCTCCGGTTTAATATCGAGCGCCTGTTGCCCAATGGGATGCACTTCGCCGTTGCTTAGCTCGCGCCAGGTTTTTTCCTGGAGCGCCACGTCGTGGGGTGGTGGCGTCCCCGCGGTGGCGGCAGGCGGGCTGGCGATCGGTGCGGCCGAAGCCGGCGTTGAAGCGAACGGCCAGTCGTTAGGTCGCGACGCAGTGCGAACGGGCGTGGCATTATAATAAGGCGAGTTGGGGAATGGCCAGGCGCTTGGGCTGGGGTGAGCGGTCTGGGCAAATGAGGAGTTAGCGGAAATCCAGAGCTGCGGCCCCGCCGCCAAGGGAGCGAACGAGATTGCTCTGATAGGCCAAAACACAGGAAGGAATTTCATCGGCAAGAAGGAATGCGTGCAACGGCGTCCTATACCCGCGACCTGCGCCGGCCGGAATTGCGAGTGTATTTCACGGGCCGCCGTTTCGGCTCGATCTTGGTCAGGCCGGTGCCGCTCTTCACTTCCATGATCTGATCGCGGAGCAGCGCGGCGCGCTCGAATTCCAGGTTCGCGGAGGCGGTTTGCATCTCGTCTTCCAGTTCGCGCAAAAGCTCGGTGAGATTGAAATCGCCGCCGGTTTCCTGGATGACCGACGCGGCGATTTCGCGGCCGCGCAAAATGGTGTGGAGGCTTTCCTGCACGGCGCGCCGGACGGTCTGCGGCGTGATCCCGTGCTTCTCGTTGTATTCCATCTGCTTGGTGCGGCGATAATCGGAGATCGAAATCAGCGCCTGCATGCTTTGCGTGACGGTATCCGCGAAAAGAACGACCTCACCGTTGATGTGACGCGCAGCCCGGCCCGCCGTTTGGATGAGCGAAGTCTGACTGCGCAAAAATCCTTCCTTGTCGGCATCGAGGATGCAAACGAGCGAGACCTCGGGAAGATCGAGGCCTTCACGGAGCAAATTAATGCCGACGAGAATATCGAAGTCGGCCGCGCGCAGTCCGCGCAAGATTTCGACGCGCTCGATCGTGTCGATGTCGCTGTGCAGATAACGCACCTTCAACCCGACATCGCGCAGGTAATCGGATAAATCTTCGGCGGTCCGCTTCGTCAACGTCGTGACGAGAACGCGCTCCTGTTTCTCGACCCGCAACCGGCAAAGATCGATCGTCTCATCGATCTGATTCTTCAGCGGCTTGAGCGTGATCTTCGGATCGAGCAATCCTGTCGGGCGAATGATTTGCTCGACCACGAGCGGCGCTCCCGGCGTGTGGACATCGAATTCGTCGGGCGACTGATCGGTCCGGCTGACGATCGCCTTCGGGCTGCCATTGGGCGCTGGCCGTGGGAGGCGGGATGTTGGACGGTTTCCATCCGCCGCTTCGCCCGCGACGACAAAGGGAATCGATTCATCCTCGCCAATCCGCTCGCGTTTGTGCGGAAAATACCCGGCATTCCCCACCACGCTGTTTTTGATCTCAAACTCCGCCGGCGTCGCGCTCACATAGGCGATTTGGTTCGTCATGCCCATGAATTCCTTGAAATTTAGCGGACGATTATCGAGCGCGCTCGGTAACCGGAAGCCGTATTCGACCAACACCGTTTTGCGCGACTTGTCGCCCTCGTACATTCCGCCGATCTGCGGAATAGTGGCGTGCGATTCGTCGATAACGAGCAGGTAATCCTTCGGGAAAAAATCGAGAAGCGTAAACGGCTTCGACCCGGGCATGCGACCGGAGAGATGCCGCGAATAATTTTCGATTCCATTGCAAAAACCCATCTCCTGCAACATTTCGAGATCGTACTCCGTCCGCATTTTCAAGCGCTGCGCTTCGAGAAGCCGGCTCTGCGATTCGAGCTCGACGATGCGGTGATCCAGCTCATTGCGAATCGAAGCCAACGCGCGATTTAATTTGTCGGCGGGCGTGACGAATTGTTTCGCTGGATAAAAGGTAATGACGCTGAGCGATTCGTGCGCGTGGCCGGTGAGCGGATCGAAGCGTGTGATAGCATCGATTTCGTCACCGAAAAACTCGAGCCGGATCGCTTCTTCATCGGCGGTGGCGGGATAAACTTCCACCACGTCGCCGCGGACCCGGAATTTGCCGCGGGAAAAACTCACATCGTTGCGCTCGTAAAGCATATCGATCAGCCGGCCGAGGACGGCTTCGCGCGTGATCAGCTGCCCGCGTTTTACCGTTAGCAACATCCGCAGATAATCTTCCGGCGAGGTCACGCCATAAATGCAGGAGACGCTCGCGACCACGATAGTATCGCGGCGCGAAAGCAACGCGCTGGTCGCGGACAACCGGAGCCGCTCGATCTCCTCGTTAATCGAGGAATCCTTTTCGATGTAAGTGTCGGAGCGCGGGATGTAAGCCTCCGGTTGGTAGTAATCGAAGTAGCTGACGAAATACTCGACGGCGTTGCGCGGGAAAAATTGTTTGAACTCAGAGTAGAGCTGGGCCGCGAGCGTCTTGTTATGCGAAATGATGAGCGCGGGGCGATCGAGCTCGCGAATGACGTTGGCCATGGTGAAGGTCTTGCCCGAGCCGGTCACGCCGAGCAGCGTCTGGTGGCGGTTGCCGGCCTCGATCGACTTGAGAAGCTTTGCGATGGCCTGGGCCTGATCGCCGCGCGGTTTGTAGTTGGATTCGAGCTCGAATGCCATGATTCAAGTTAGCATTCTCTGAGCTGGGCGCGACTGACCTACTCGCTTTTCACTCGCTCCCAGCGGAAGCTTCGCTACTTATTCTAGAAGGAATGGGCGCGCCATGAATCCGAAAAACTTCTTCGCGGAGCTGAAGCGGCGGAACGTCTACAGGGTCGCCGTGGCCTACGGTGTCATCACCTGGCTGCTGACGCAGGTCGCGACCCAGACCTTTCCCTTCTTCGACATTCCGAACTGGTGCGTTCGCCTCGTCATCGTTCTGCTTCTGCTCGGCTTCCCCATCGCCATCATTCTGGCCTGGGCCTATGAGCTCACACCGGAGGGAATCAAGCGGACGGAAGATGTCGCGCCGGAGAAATCGATTACGCGAGTGACAAGCCAGAAGCTTAATTACTTTATCATCGCAGTCTTGCTCTGCGCGGTCGGGTTCCTTCTTGTCCAGCGCTTTCGGCAGAGCGAACCCGTTTCCGCCGGGCTGGAAAAAAGCATCGCGGTCCTGCCATTCGACAATATCAGCGACGACAAGGAGAACGCCTTTTTCGCCGACGGCATCCAGGACGATATTTTGACGAGCCTGGCGAAAATCCGCGATTTGAAGGTGATCAGCCGCACCTCGGTGATGCCTTACCGCGGCGCGGCGAAAACCAGCCTCCCTCAGATTGCCCAGGCTCTCGGTGTCGTAAACGTGCTGGAAGGAAGTGTGCGTCGCGGCGGAAATCGTGTGGTGGTAAACGTGCAACTGATTGATGCCCGCAACGATCGTCATCTTTGGGCGAATCGTTACGATCGTTCGCTGGCCGATTCGCTCGGCCTGCAAGGCGAGCTTGCTGCGGAGATCGCGGCCGAGTTGCGCGCCACTCTTAGCCCCGAGGAAAAAGCGCGCGTTGAAACCAAGCCAACCGAGAATCCGGACGCTTACCTTCTTTACCTCAAAGCGCGCGGCTACGAATCAAATCCGGATCGGTTATTCGAAGATTACAAGATAGGAGAGCGGCTCTATACCGAAGCGATTCAGCACGACCCGTCCTTTGCCCTGGCTCATGCCCGGCTCTCCGCCACGATCGCGCGCATCTATCACTGGTTCGATCCTACCGAGGAGCGGAAAGCGCGAATCAAAGAGGAAGCTGAAAAATCTTTACAGCTCCGCTCCGATCTCGGTGAAGGACATCTCGCGCTAGGTCTCTACTACTATTGGACGGAAGCAAACTACGAGAAGGCACTGGCGGAATTCGAGCTTGCTACTACAGCCTTACCTAACGACAGCGACATTGATTACTTCGCGGCCGCGATTCGCCGGCGTCAGGGAAGGTGGAACGATAACATTGCCTTACTCAAGAAGAGCCAGGCGGTTGATCCGGGGAATGCCAACGTCGCGGAAGAGCTAGCCTACACTTATAGCTTCCTCCACGATTGGCCGGAGGCGGCGCGCAGGCAGGAGCGCGTGCAGGCCCTCGCTCCCGACTCGATCAACGCGAAGATCGTTCGCGCCTATGTCGATTTCTGGTGGAAAGGAAGCACGGCGGCGTTAAAGGAAGCGGTGGCGGAAATTCCGGTCGGAGTAGACCCGGCAGGCCTAGTCACCAGAGCGCGCTGGGACCTGGCGATGTTGCAGCGCGATTATCCGGCGGCGGAACAAGCGATGGCATCGTGTCCGCTCAATTCATTTCAATCCAATGGCCAGCCCACGCCGAAGAGCTTCTTCCGCGGATGCGCGGCGCTGGCGCGGGGCGATGCGGCGACGGCGCGAATGAATTTGGAAAACGCCCGGCCGGTCTTTGAGCTGGCAGTACAGGAAGCGCCGCTGAATGGATTGCGGCACGCTAATCTGGGATTGCTTTACGCCTTTCTCGCCCGCAAAGAAGATGCTATTCGCGAAGGCCGGCGCGCCGTGGAGCTGCAACCCGAATCAAAAGATGCGGTCAACGGTCCCTGGCTGAGTGGGTTTCTGGCCATGATCTATGCGCGAGTCGGCGAAACTGATTCGGCACTGCGGTTACTCCAGCATTTGCTTTCGTCGCCCGGCCCGGTGGATAACACCAATTGCTGCATCACCCAGAATGATTTGCGCAGCCGCTGGCAATGGGATCCGATTCGCAACGACCCGCGTTTTCAGAAGCTCGTAACGGAGCCGGAACCTAAAATCGTTTACCAATAGAATAAGCTCGACGCTTCCGGGCTGTCTTAATAAGACTGGCCGCAACTGCAGCGGCGCGAGCAGAATGCTGGCGATTCGTTGCCAGACACGAAGGAAAATCGATCATGCAAAAAAAATCCTCGTCCGAGTCGGGCCTCTTCCATCCGCGCATTTTCCTGGCGCTCCTGCTTTGTGCGGCGGGTGTTTCGCTGGCATTGTTTAGTTTCGCCGCTGCCGGACCAGGCGCGGCAGTTACTTCAGCAGCGCCCAGCACTCCGCCGACCTTTGGTCATCCAATAATCAGCGGCATCGGCGGCACTGGCTTCGAGCAAGACTTACGACTCGATCCTACTAATCCCAACCGTCTTTACACTAGCGTTCCCGGCACCGCCTCCGCTGATACCAGCTGGATCTGGCGTTCGCTCGATGCGGGTAAGACCTTCAAGTGGGTTCCCGGCGCAACCGCATTGGAAGGTAAGGCTACTACTTGCAATGGAGGCGGAGACACGGAACTGGCCGTGGACTCGGCCGGACACCTCTATTTTAATGACCTTACTCTCGCAAATTTCAGCACCTCCCGCTCAGACGACTTTGGCGCTACTTTTACCTGCAGTAACACTGGTGTGCCAGACTCAGCGGTGGATCGACAATGGTACACGATCGACGGCGACCCAACTAATGGCGGAAGTCTTTTCCTCGCCAATGATGAAATCGGGCCCGGCGGAGTGATGTGCGGAGGTGCGGTTGGCAACAATGTTCTGGTGATGTACCGCTCGCCCGTGGCCGGCGCGGGCGCGACTGCCGGCGTCGAGTTCGGCCCTGCCAACCACGTCACACCTGTAGGCAGTTGCGATGAAGCTATCATGGGTAACGATGAGATAAGTCCCATAGCCACTACTTTGGGCCAGCCCAATGGTACCGGCGGATTTGTTACCTTGCCAGCAGCAGTTAAGCACATCTTTGTTCTCCACGATAACGCGGCCCTGAATCAGATCCGCATAGGCCGTTGTTTCCCTGTGGCCTTTGGTCCACCTGTAGCTAATGTCAGCGATCCTACTGGATTGAATTGCACCGACCTCGTGGTTACTAACCTCGGCGCTACGGTAGTGACCGGCGGCGACTTTCCTACCATGGCAATCGATAAGGCGGGTAACCTTTATGCTGTCTGGGAACAAGCGCCGAGTAACTCAAGCGGTCAGATTATTGGCGACACCGTCCTCGCCTACTCCTACTCGACCGACCAAGGTAACACTTGGGCGCCGCCGATCACAATCAATACCTCAGGTTCGCCGGTAGGCACGCTTCATACTAACGTCTTTGCCTGGATCGCCGCAGGCGATGACGGGCGGGTGGACATCGCGTGGTACGGGACACCGGGTGCGCCTACCTTCCCATCGTCTGGTCCTGATTCCTGTCCGGCTACCTGCGACTGGAGCTTGTGGATGGTCCAGACCTTGAACGGGCATAGCGCTACTCCTACTTTCACAAATCCCATCCAGGCAAGCGAGCATTTTATTCATCGCGGCAGCATTCAGACCCTGATGGGAGGACAGAACGGCGACCGCTCGTTAGGTGACTTCCTCCAAATGCGAATGGGCCCTCTGGGCGAAGCGCAGATCAGCTACGCCGATTCTAATAATGTCGACGAAGCTTTTGCTCCCCATGGGATGTTTGTCCGGCAAAATAGCGGCGATGGTTTGCTCGCGGCTAGCTCGCCGGTAGTCATTCCGGGGCTCCGACTCTTGAACGGTGCTTCCGATCCGAGTGGCGATGGCAAGTATGAAGTGAATGGGACGAGCAGCGCTAACATGCCGCAGCTCGATATTCTCAGTTCAACTACGAGTGAAGTGACAACCGCGCCATGCAGCGTGGCAGAGCCCTGCTATAAGATCGTGACTCAGTTGAATAACCTAAGTCTCGGCCCAACGCTGGCGCAGGAAGATC
>DASXNS010000185.1:0-5033 GCA_036494865.1 Chthoniobacterales bacterium
GGAATCACCACGACCGCAGGGCCCGGTAAAACGATCAACGCAATCCCGAAGAGAACGACGGTCGCGCCGATCAGACCCACGATCGTTTTGCGCAATACCGGCTTTTCATTCAATCCCGCGGCGCCAATGATCCGAGAAACCCACTTCATAAATTTTAGGTCGCTGTCTTGCGGCCAAGCGTCAACATTTCCGCTCGGCCCAGTCGCGACTCGTTAGGCGGCGAACGGCGCGAGCTTTTGTTCCAGTTGGGTCGGAACGTGCGCGATGATCAGGGCAAATTCGCCCTCGTAATGCAATTCGAGCACGTGCCCAATGCGATGGATTTCCGCGATCAAGCCGGACTCGCTCAACGGCACGCGGAAACGCGATCGCAACCGCCACGATCCCAATTCGTCCTCGAGCGCTTGAACCAGCGCAGCCACGCCGGCACCGGTGCGCGCAGAAATTGCGACACTGCCCGAAAATCTTTTCGTGTAAACGTCGACGAGATTTTCGTTCTCCAGCGCATCGATCTTGTTGAAGACGATCAGCGTTTGTTTTCCGAAAGCGCCCAATTCTTTCGTGACACCGTTGACGGCGGCGATGTGCTCGTCCACGCGCGGATGGCTGAGATCGACGACATGAATCAGCAGATCGGCCTCGCTCACTTCTTCGAGCGTGGCTTTGAACGACTCGATCAGCGTGTGCGGAAGTTTGCGCAGGAACCCGACAGTGTCGGTCAGGAGAAGACGTTGCTTGTTCGGGAGGGTCAGGCTTCGGGTCGTCGGGTCGAGGGTCGCAAAAAGTTTATCTTCCGCGACAACGTCCGCGCCGGTGAGCAAATTCAACAAAGTGGATTTACCGGCGTTGGTGTAACCGACCACCGCAGCCACTGGCCATTGATGGCGTTTCCGGCCTTGGCGCTGGACGGAACGAACTTTGCGCACGCCCTCCAACTCGCGCTCGAGCCGCGCGATTCTTTCCTGCACTCGCCGCCGATCGACCTCGAGCTGGGTTTCGCCCGGGCCCCGCGTGCCGATGCCGCCGGTCTGGCGCGACAAGTGATTCCACATTCGCGTTAATCGCGGCAGCAAATATTGCAGTTGCGCGAGCTCGATCTGCAAACGCCCCTCGCGGCTGCGCGCGCGCTGCGCGAAAATATCGAGGATGAGCTGGGTGCGATCGAGCACTTTGCGCGCGAGCAAGGTTTCGAGGTTGCGTCCCTGCGCCGGTGAAAGTTCATCGTCAAAAATCACCGAGGTGACCGGCTGGTCCTTGAACGATTCCTTGATCAGCTCCGCTTTACCGCGGCCAATGTAGTAAGGTGCCGTCGGTTTCTGCAGCTTCTGGGTCACGGTGTTGACCACTTCCGCGCCGGCGGAATTAGCCAGCTCGCGCAATTCTTCCATCGAATCGCGCAGGTCCCACTTGGAGACGCCTTCTTTTTCCAGGCCGATCAGGAGAGCACGCTCCTGGATTTTCTTGGGGCGGACCTCAATCATCCATTTGCGCAAAGGCGGGCGACATTTTGCGCGATCGATTCGATGGCTTCAGCGGAGCCGTGCAATGATAGGTTCAGCGGTTGGAAATTAGTTTGGCGTTGAAACCAGGTCAACTGCCTTTTGGCGTAACGCCGGGTCGCTTGCTGGATTCTTGCGATGCAGACCGGTTCGGAAATTTCCCCTGCAAGCAACGACCGGATTTCGCGAAAGCCGAGAGCTTTTTCCGCAGTCGGCCCGACTTCGCCGATTCGGCGCACCTCATCGACCACGCCTTTGGCAAAGATTGCTTCGACGCGGCGATTGATTCGTTCGTAGAGCTCAGCACGTTCGCGGAAAATAAAAATTCCGTTTGGGGTTATTCCGGCGGTGCAGGCGCGAGGGCTTGCGTGATTCCAGTCAATGCGTTGCACTGAAAATGGCCTGCCGCTGAGCAAACAAACTTCCACGGCGCGCAGGAGACGATGTTTGTTTTTGGAATCAATCCGATCGGCGCTTGGTGGATCCAACGCGCGCAAACGAGCGAATAATTGCGCGGTAGTCTCACCTTCTAACTGCGCGCGCAATTTCGGATTAGCCGCCGGCAACTCCGAGAGTCCATGGGTTAGCGCTTTGATGTAAAGCCCGCAGCCGCCGACGATGATCGCCAGTTTTGCGCGCGCGTGGATATCACGGACCGCTTCCATCGCTGCGGTCCGAAATTTCTCGGCGTTCATCACTTCGCTCAGGGGCAGGGCGCCGATCAAATGATGCGGCGCCTTCGCCAGCACTGCGCTTTCCGGTTTGGCAGTGAGCAAATCGAGCCCGCGATAAATTTGAAACGCATCGGCGCTAATAATCTCCGCACCGGTTCGCTGCGCGATTTCAGCAGCCAGTTCGGATTTGCCCGTCGCTGTCGGGCCAACGATGAAAAACCAGTTCATCAAAAAAAATGCCGGGAGACCCGCGGCCGTTGCCACCGCGCCTCCCGGCATTGACCAAGCAGCAATTCGTTAATTCGCGGAGTGGTGCTCGCTCGATTTCGCGCCGCTCACCACGAGCTTGCGACCGAGAAATTCCTTGTCGTGCAACTCATGCACGGCGCGTTTTGCTTCCTCCACCGTGAGCATTTGCACGAAGGCAAATCCTTTCGAGCGCTGGTTGTGTTTATAGGTCACGACCTCGGCGTTCTGCACCGCGCCCACGCCGTTAAAGAGCTCGAAGAGATCGCTCTCGGTAGCGTCGAAGGAGAGATTCCCGACGTAAAGCCGGGGCGTCGTTACCGCGACCGCTTCAGGTTTGCGTGGGGCACGCGACGGCTCGAAGCCATTGCGCGCCAGCGGGGCAGCCCTCGGCACCGGTTTTCCACCACTGAAAAAAGCTGTGATTTTCTGCCAGAACGATTTCTTTGCTGCCGGCTTTCCTCCTCCGCCCTGATACCGCGGACGTTCGCCGCCCCTGCGGCGGGAGCCGCCACGACCGCGCCGGCCGTTTCTCCCTGATGAATGAGACGTCATAGTGATCCTCAAGTTTTACCCAATTACGGTTTGGGCGAAGCGCATCGCTGGATGCACGGTCCGCGGCAAGCGAACCCCGAAGGGTCGTGACAAATAGCTGGTAAACATTCTGCGTTGCCTCTGGAAACTCCGCCTCACGATGCGGGAAATTGTGTCGAAGCAAATGGCCGTTCGCCCCACTCAGCCCACGAAATAGCGATGCGCAGTGCCGCATCCAAGCCTTGAGAAAACTCAATCGTCGTGGAAACCGAACGCCTGGATTATCGAACAATATTTCCAACATCCGGTGGTAACTATGGGCGCGCCGGGGTGGATTGCAAGCCGCTCCTGGGGCGCAGTGCTAAGGCCTGCTGCGCAGGAACCAATCGACGAACTTCGGCAAACCGGCGCTCAACTGCGTGGTGGGATTATAGCCGAGCAATTTTCTCGCCTTGGAAATATCGGCGCAAGTCAGCGGCATATCGCCCGGTTGTTCCGGCAATTGATTGATCTTCGCCTTGCGCCCAAGCACCTTCTCGATCGCCGCGATTAGATCCTTCAACTGAATGGTCTCGCTCTCCCCCAAATTAAAAATATCGAAAAGCGGCCCGTCGTATTTGAACGCGGCCATCACGCCTTGAATGATGTCGTCAATGTAAGTGTAATCGCGCCGCGTCGTCCCATCGCCGAACTGATCGATCGGCTCACCGGCCTGAATTCGCCTGGTGAACTGATGAATCGCGAGATCGGGTCGCTGCCGCGCGCCATAAACGGTGAAGAAGCGAAGCGCGACGACTCGAATGCCATAAAGGTGCGAGTAGGTCGAACAAAGAAACTCACCCGCGACTTTGGTGGCGGCATACGGACTGATCGTCTGGGTGAGATGCAACTCCTCGGAAAACGGAACCCTTTTCGACACGCCATATACCGATGAACTCGACGCGAAAATGAATCGTTCGATGCCGGTGAAGCGCGCGGCTTCCAGCAAATGGAGCGTGCCGGACACATTCGTATCGTAATAAAGTTGCGGCGCTTGAATTGACGGCCGGACCCCGGCACGCGCGGCGATATGCGCGATCATTTCAAATCTCTCCCGATGAAAAAGCGCTCTGACCGCGGCGCCGTCCCGCAGATCGAGTTGATGGAGCGCAATTTCTTTTCTGACCGCGGCGATGTTCTGCCGTTTTATTTCCGGGTCGTAAAAATCGTTGAAATCGTCGAGAATCGAAACTTCGTGGCCGGTTGCGACCAGGTTCTCGACCAGGTGGGATCCGATAAAACCCGCGCCGCCCGTGACCAAAATCCGCATCGCGCGAGCGTAAAGATGAAGCCAAACACGAGCAAGGGAAGAACGCTGGCCCGCGTGTTTTTGGTTTTCGTCGCGTTTTTATTCGCCTTGAGCGCCGGAGTTTATTTTCGTCTCGGCGCGGAGCTGCCCGGCCCAGGCCCGATCGCTCCTGCGTTTCAAATCGCACCGGCGATTTTACTGGCGGCGTTGCCCACGGCGGCCCGCTTCGATTTTCCGATCGGAAGCGAGAACGGCGCGCTGACTTACAACGCGCAACCGTTCACGCGAAATCGCCACCTTGGGGACGATCTCAACGGCATCGGCGGCGAAAACAGCGATCTGGGCGATCCGGTTTACGCGATCGCGGATGGCCGGGTCTGGCTCGCGCATGATGGCGGGCCCGGCTGGGGCAACGTGGTCATCTTGCTGCATGCTTACGAGGAAAACGGGACGCGAAAATATGTGCAGTCTTATTACGGCCATCTGGACGCGATCCTGGTCGCGCCGCGGCAGAACGTGCGTCGCGGCGAGCAGATCGGCACGATTGGGACGGCGCACGGAGAATACTTGGCCCATTTGCATTTTGAGATGCGCGAATTCACCGCGCCGTTCATTGGGCCGGGGTATCGTGCGGAGACGCGCGGCTGGATCAATCCATCGGCCTTCATCGCCAGCCACCGCGGCGCGCCGGAAGATGATGCGGGCCGGCCGGCGTTGGAAATCAGTCCATCTCCAACAGAAAAGCAATGACAGAGAGTCCGCTCACGGGCCGTTCAAAAGCGCGCTTTGTGC
>DASXNS010000186.1:0-19607 GCA_036494865.1 Chthoniobacterales bacterium
TCCGCCGCCGGACAATTCGGGCGAAATAATTATCGTGCTTTCGCTCACGATTCGCGCCGCTCCTTTTGTCCCAGCAAAGCCGCGAGATGATTCGCGATCACGGCCCACGTCGCATTTTTCTGATACCAATCCTTTAGTGCCGCGGTTCGGCGGGCGAGATCAGATTCCGAAATCTTTTCGACCTCATCGACGCGGACTGTGTAACCAAGCGGAAAGGCTTCCGTATAGCGCGGGTGAGTCACGACAGCACAACCGTTCGCGGCGAAAGCCATGAACGTTGTCGATTTTCCCCAGGTTTCGGGCGTCACGTTAGTCAGAGCAAATTGCGCATGCTGGAGCAGTCGCAAAACTTCTGAGTCAGGCAACAATCCGTGCCGAATTGCAACCCGCGGATCAGGCCATTGATCGATCAGCGCATTTGCGCGGGCCGTAAATTTTTCGTCGTCGGGTCCGATGAAATGGAGCGCGGTGAGCCGGCCACTCGCCTGCCAGCGGCGAATGAGCGAATCAAAGGATTGCAGAGTTTGCCATCGGGCAAACGGCAGACCGAAGATGACGAACTCGGTGCGCGCTCGAGCGGATGGGGATGGATCGCGAGCTTGCTCGATGTTGGAGCCGACGGGAACGCAATGAACGTCGCGCCTCCCTGAAATCTTGCGGAGTTTTTCGGCGTGATGCTCGGTGTTGGTGACAAGCACGTCTGCCAAGGCCGCCAGCCGCCGAATAATGCGACGGTTGATTAGCCCTAACCAATAATGCGGCGAAGTCAGCGCAAGATCGGCCGGCAACTCATGAAAACAAATCATGAGCCGCGCCGCTGGAAATTTGCCTTTCCAATTCCGCAACACGCCCGGCAGCCAAAGCGGGCAGCCGAATCGTTGATAGGCGCGACCCGCATAATGGAGAAACAAATCCGCGGCGCCGGCGCGGTCGAGGGCTTTCCCTAATTTTTTCGGATCTCCGTCGAAAGCCACGATCGCATCGCAGCCGAGCAAAGCACGGGATTCGCTCGCTCCCTCCACGACCAGAAAGCGGGTTCGGGATGAGTCGTTAGGCCAATGCTGGCGGACGCGCCAACTGTAGGCGCCGATGCCGCAGGTCAGCGGCGGAAGACGCGTCGTGATAATGACGAGCGGAGACGCGCTCATACGGCGGAAAAACAGCGGGAGAATGCGCTCCAAAATTTCCGCGTTTGATCCGCCAGCATAAATTCGCGCGAAGCAAGCGCGAGCGCGTTACTGGCGATCTGCTCGCGTTTCTGGGCGGTCAGTCCCGCAAGCGTTTGGGCGATTTCTTCTGGAACAAGACTCGTCAGCAAAAATGCGGCGTTGTTCTTTTGCAACAAATCGTGAGCGGCCGACTGGGCCGGGCCATGATACAAAATCGGCACGCCACTGCCCGAATAAGTGACCATTTTGGTGGAGAGACTATACCGCGCAAAATTTTCATGCGCTTTTCCAAAAGGAATCGGCATGTAAAGAAGATCGGCTGTTTCCATGTCGCGGCGCACCTCGGCCTCCTTCGCAAAAGGCAGGACCGCGATCGACTTCGCACCCGCCAACACGTGCGGCCGGATGTGTTCGCAACGGCACCTCATATCGATGGTGATCGATGGATGCTTACGCTCGAAAAGCGCGAGACCATCGAGAAGAGCGCGCAAGTTGCGCTCGTAGCCCATATGGAACAGGCCCATGAAATAAATTCGCAAAGTGCTGGAATCGCGGGCAGCTCGAGGGGCCGCGATCTGGGTGAGACCATCGGTGACAACTGCATAATCTCGTGCGCCGTAGCGCGCGGAATATTCGCGGCCGAGCTCTTCCGAAATCACAAATCGCGCAGCGGAATCGCGCCAGGCTTCGCGCATCGCGCTCTCACGTTTCTGCGGCGCCACCGTCTTCGCGGCGGTGTAGGCAAGATCGTCGTGAAGGCTGATAAGAAAAGGGAGTCCAAGCTCCCGGGCGACCGCGTGGACGTGCGCGAAATCGAGCCCCGCGTGCGGCACTGCGTGGATGGCGCGCGCGCCGAGCCGGACGAAAAGGTCTTTCATTCTCTTACGGAAGAGAGGCGCGAAAAAAGAGGCGGAGATATTTGGAAACGCGGCGAACCGGCTATGTTCGATTCGGCCCCAGGCGGGGCGGCTGGGCAAATGCAACTCGTTAGGCCAAGCCTGATGACGCTCCGGCGAAGTGCAAATACTTTGCCAGGCGAAAGGCGCCTGCTCCAGCAATGCGCGCAAAATACGCGCGCCACCGCCGGCCGATCCGAGACTGAACGGCTGGACAAATAAGATCTTTTCCCCAAAACCACGAGCGAGGGCACGGCGATAAACCTCGAGGGTTGATTGCGCGATCACCGGCCAGGAAAATTCGGAGGCGGCCTCGGCGCTGCATTCGCTCAGTTTTTTGTAATCGACGAGATTGAGCGCGAGAACGCGACAAATCGCGGCAGCGAAACCATCGATGTCACCAATCGGGACCAAGAGTTCGGGCAGATGCCGGCCGAGAAGATCGCGCGGCCCGGCGGTGTCATAAGCGATCGTGGGAATGCCGGCAGCAAGTTGCTCGAGGACAGCGAGACCGAAACCTTCCGCATAACTTGGAAATGCGCCAACGGTGCAATCGGCCAGCAATTCAGGAAGATCATCGGGTTGATAATCGGAAATCAATTCGATGCCTTCTGGCGCGGTTGTTTTGAGATCTGAAAGAATTGCCGCCGGCTCGATCATCGTGCCGAGAAAACGAAATTGTGCTTCCGGAAAGCGTTGGCGAACGCGCTCAATGATCTGCGACCAGTCGTGCGCGCCTTTTCGCGCGCCCCACATTCCGATGAAACAGATTTTCTTTTGCGGCAGACGAATTTCGGCTGGGGCCGCGCCCTGGAGAAGAGCGCGCCGGCGTTCCACGGTGAGACCGTACGGTTCCACCACGATGGGCAAATCCGCTCTTACTTCCTGGCGCAAACAAGCCGCTTCTTCTTCGTTCGGAAGATTGATCAAGTCGGCCCGCTCGATGGCGAGATCGGAGGCGTGCAATAAACGCCGGCGAACAAGCGCATAAAATATTTTCCCGAGAAATTTGCCTTGAGCGGGACGTGGCCAGCGCCGCTTCACGCTTTGATCGAATCGATCGTAGAGCCGGTACAAGCCGACCGATCGCACGACGAGAAGACCGTGAAAGCCGAGCCGTTTCTTGGAAAAAGGGAGGACACCGATCAGCGCATCGATGATGTGGAAACGGGCGCCGTTTTTTCGCACGAAGGCGGCTGCTTTCCAGGCAAAGAAAACTTGGCGGAGCGAAAACGTCGCCGAGGAAGAATGCGGGATGGGAAATGCATCGGACAAACTGTATTTTTCTACGACGTGTCCGGCGGCGCGCCATTGCTCGGCCAGCTCCATCCACACGCGCACGGCGCCGAGGCGCGAGTCCCAGGGCAAATTCACCACCACCAAAATGCGCAGCGGCTTGTTTGAAATCATAACGAGAAAGCGCCGCGCCTGATATTCGTCCAGAATTTGTGGCGGACTGGATTGACGTAATGACGAAGAGCAAGATCGGTGCGCGAGTAGCGATCGGAATAAACGAACTGATCGTCGAGCTGGAGAACATATTTTCGGGCATCGAGCGGAGTGCCGCTATTGGCATGCATGGTCAGGTGCGTCATCGTTTGATTGGTGAAAAATGTCGGTTGTCCATCGAGTTCCAAGAATCGGCTGAGAGCGAGCGACCAATCCAGTTTCCGAAAAAGAAGCAAGACTCCGGTGTTCACCGGCTGATTCTTTTCCGTTTCGCGGTGAAGAAGGCGTTCGTCACCGGAAAATCCGCAGTCAGGCAGGTAAAAGGCAGGCGTGCCGGTTGCTTGCGCACGATCGATTAAATCTCTTGCGCTCGGGAAAAAAAGGACGTCGGAATCGACGTAGAGAGCGGGCTGGTCGGCAGGCAACGACATGATCAACGCCAGCTGCTTTCCGGTCGGATGAGTCGTTAGGTAAGGATAAAGCGCGGCGGGAAGTTGACGCGGGATCCATTGATTGGAATCCGAAATGGAAATCACCGGATCGAGACCGCGAAGCAAATCTCGACTGCCCGCAGAGTGTGTGCCGTCCGAAACAATCGTGAATTGCCTGGGCCTGCCGGCGTGTTTCAAGAAGGAGCGAATGGACGCGACTTGTTCGGGCAGGTCGCTTTCGCCGGAATAAGAGAAAACATTCAGCGGCACGTGGCCGCGCGAGTGAATAGGCCGACGCGCGATCGCCGGCAAAAAGGCGCGATAGATTTTTCGGGTCGCGTTTCCTTCGGCCCGCGCGAGGTGATAGCCGTAATTTGGCATGGTCACGCGGCGGATGGGCGGAGGCTGCGAAAGCCGCGGTAGCTCAGCAAAAAGTTGAGAAGAAGATTCGGGATGGCGGAAATCAAATTGAAAATCAAGACGCCGCGAACGCTGCTGAAGTCGGTGTAAGGAATGAGCGCGATCTGGGTGGCGAGAGTGAGAGGAATGTAGAGCCAGGAACCGGCGATCCACGCTTTGGACGCGTTCAACGCCCAAAACGTTCCGGTCAGTGCGCTGGCAACGGCACCCGCCACCATCAGGAGCAATTCTTTTTGGAGATGACTGTATTTGCTACCGAGCACGAAAAGAAATGCGTCGGGAAAAAAAGCGGCCACTGCGATGACGGCCAAACTAAAGGCGGCCACGCCTCCGATGATGGCCGCATATTGCCAGCGCAATTTGCGCGCATTTTGACAACGCGCGAAGGCGGGCGCGAAAACATTTGTGAGCAGATTGCTGAGAACGGCAAAAATCATCGCGAGCCGGCCGAGCGCGCCGACTTCGGCGACTGATGTGACCCGATGGCCAAAAAAGCTGATGAGAAAAACGGTGATCTGGCCCTGCAAACAAAAGAAGGCGGCGTTGGCCGCTTGATTGCGAATAAAGCCGCGCATCGCTTCGCGATCTTGCGCATTCTCTGCCGCGCTGAGATCGACCACGCCCGCGACGTAGCGATGGAGCATCCAATATTGAAGAAGCAACGTGGCTGAACCGACGACGACGGCGAGGCCGGCGTTGAGAAACAAATACATCAGCGCGACCAGAACGAGAAGACGCGCGATAGCGCCGGTGATATCGATTTTCTGGATGACGCCGACATCGGAGCGGAGGCGCGGGACCACAGCGAGAACCCCGAGAGAGAGTTGAACCAGGAGGCCGAAGAGGACGGCGCCAATCAAGATCGCCGTGTAGACAACGGACGCGCCGTTTTTGACGAGCATGAAATATAAAATCGGCGTGACAAGGATGATGGCGACCAATCCCAATTTTCGCCGAAGACCGAGCGCAGTGTTAATGAGCGAACCAAAGCGATGAGGATCCTGCCAGATGCGGCCACCGATTGAGACAAGGCCAATGCTGATGCCGATGTCGGCCAGGACGTTGATCGTGCCCTGCATCGTGTTCGCGATCGTGAAGTAAGCGTACTCGCGCTGCTCCAGGCGCCGGACGAGCAGAATGCCCGAGAGAAAGCCGATCATCTGGACACCGGCCTGAACGACCGCAAAATTTCCGACGACGCGCGCGCGATGCAGCGCCCGCCGGATGATTGGAGCGGAAGCTTCGTCGAGGACCGGCGGCGTGATCGGGCCGAAGAAGCTCATCGGATCGCGATCACGGCCGAAAAGGTCGCAGGCGCGCTACGAAGATTGGATCTGCTTCGGTTGACTGTGACGCGAGGCCACCACGGTGTCGCGCTCATCCGCCGGTATCGGCGTGTTGTAGTACTCCGAATACTGGTAGTAATAATATTCAGGCAGCGAAGTGTCCACGTAGTTGAGAATGACGCCGGGGACATTGACCTGGCGATTGTAGAGCAACTCCAGCGATTTCCGGACGAGGCGCGCGGAAGTGTAGGAAAGGCGGACGACGAAAAGGGTGGCGTCGATCTTAGGTGCGAGACTGGTCGAGTCATCGGCGGCGAGAATGGGCGAGCTATCGATGATGATGTAATCGTAGTGGCTGTACATCTCGCGCAAGAGCGCGTCGGTGGACTCGCGCAAAAGATGTTCGCTCGGCTGCCCGAGGGTTTTGCCGCGCGGCATAATGGAAAGGTTCGGGTAAGCAGTCGGGACGACGACTTCGCGCCAGTTCACTTCCTGTTTCAATACTTCCGAAAAACCGATCTTGGAGGAAATGCCGAACGCTTCCCGGAGCGCGCCCCGGCGCAGATCGCCATCGATGAGCAAAGTGCGGGCGCCGGAGAGCGCCATCGTGATGGAGAGATTGGAAGAAACGGTGGATTTGCCCTCGTTAGGCACCGAGCTGGTGATGAGCAAGGTTTTCGGCCGCGGTCCTTCGTACGGCATGAAGAAAATGGACGAGCGGACGTTGCGGTACGATTCGGAAAAGACGTGGCGGGCGTCATCCGGTTGCAGCAAGGTGACCTGGCCTTTGGTTTTTTCCTTCGGGATCTGACCGAGAACGTTTTCGGAAAATTGATGCTGGAATTCGCCGAAGGAAGCCATCCGATCATCGATCCGATCGAGAAGGAGCAGGATGCCGACGCCGGCGATCACGCCGCAGCCGAGACCGATGAGAAGACTTTTTAGTAAACCGGGCCGGACTGAGACCGGCGCCGTCGCCATTTCCATGATGGAAACCTGGTCGCTGCTATCGACGCTTTGCGAGACGTTCACGTCTTTGAGACTGTTCGTTAGGCGTTCGTAAAGTGTCTTGAGCCGATCAACCTTGCCTTTGACGCGATTGAACATCGCCAGGCGCTGACTCAAATCGAGCGCTTTGGCTTCCCACTCCTTGATATTGCTCTGCAGATTCTCCATCTGTTTGCCGATGGATTTGCGGCGCGTCTCGAGCTTTTCCACCGTGTCCTGCCGGAAAAGCGTGATCATATTTTCCTGTTTCTCGATCTGATCGTTGAGCTTGATGATCTTCGGATGCTTCGGGCGCAAATCCTTCGCCAGCGTGTCGCGCTCGGCTTTGAGCAATTGCAGGTTTTGTTTCGCCTTTAAGTAATCGGCCTCAGGTCCCACATCGGAAAATGGCATGCCTTGATCGTCGGCGGCCTGCGCTCCGACGGATGGATCGGGCTGTCCTTTTTGAGTGCGATCCAGATTCTGATCGAGATCGAGCAAGCTGAGCAGGTCGTACTCGGTTTTGAGATGAGCGTATTGCTGGTTGAGCCGGACAAGATAAGCAGCGGCGCTGTTCCCCTCTTCCTGGATGAAGCCGATGTTATTTTGCTTTTGAAATTCGAGCATTTCGTCCTCGCCATTGCGCAAATCTTTTTCCACCTGGATGAGCTGCTCAGTGATCGCGGTCGTAACATTATGGCCCTGGTCTTCCCGCATTCCTTTTTTGAAATCGAGATACTTCTGCATGACCGCGTTCAAATAAGCCTGGGTGTAATCCGGCGTGCTCCCGATCGCTTGCAATTCGAAAATGGAAGTGCGCGGTTTTTGCACGGTCGAGATTTCCACCGTCACCGGCTGCATCTCGGGATGGGTTGAGCGGACTAATGCTTCGGCGCTGCGCTTCACTTCCGCGCTTTCCATGAGCTGAATCTGGGTGCCGTAAAAGTTGGCGCTGTCTTCACTATAAAACGCGTTCTGAGTCAGGTTCAGCTTGCCGGCGAGCATCATCTTGCTCCGCGATTCGAAGGAAGGCGGCGTCTGATAAATCAGCCACGCCTGCACAAACAGCCCGAGGCAGATGGTCAGGAGCGGAATCCACCAGCGCCGGTGCAATAACGATTTGTAACGATAAAGCCGGGTGACGAACGATGTGCTCCAGGGAGCGGCGGAGGCGGCGGGGCGATCAGCGGGTTCCATAAAACTACATATTGATCAAGCGCTGCGGGACGTAAATCTGATCGTCGGGTTCCAGGACCACGTCTTCCTCAGTGTGTCCCTCCTCGATCACCCGCTTCAAGTCGATCGTGTAATCCTGGCCCCCTTTGCGGGTCAGTTTTACTTTGCGCTTGTTAGCGAAATCGCCGAATCCGCCCGCCCGGATGACCGCTTTACTGACGGTATAAGATTCGTCGGCCGGAATTTCCTGCGGCCCCTGGCCCTTGACCGAGCCGTAAACATACACCCGTCCGCGCGATTTCTCGCTGATGTGATCGACCGCGATGATGACGGTGGCATGGTAATAATATTCCCGCTCGAGCAAGCTCTTGACGTTATAAGCCAATTCCTTGCAGCTCTTCCCGGCTGCCTGGACGAGACCGATGTAGGGAACTTCCAGCTCGCCGTTGTCGTTTACCCGGAGGTGCTGCGATTCGTTGTCGCGATCCTCGACCACCCGAAAACTGATGTAATCGTTAGACCCGAGCTTCTTTTTGTCGTCGAGCACGGTCATGGAATTGGTCCGCATGACTGTGCTGGTAACGGGCTGATCGGGCGGATTGCTTTTGGGGATCGAAGGAATTGGGCTGGGTTCCTGCGCCGTGATCGACAGCGGACTCGCCAGCGAAACGGCGAGGAGGAAGGTGAGGGCCCATATTTTCATGCGATTGCAATTGTCTCCTTAGAAACTGTAAGTCCCATCCAAGCCGATGCGATTTTGCCGGTAATCGCGCAGCGGCTGATTTGAATCTTTCTGTGTGTATTGATAACGCAAGCCGAGAGTGACGTGCTTCGTCAACTGATAGCCCAGGCTGAGCGCTCCGCCATAACGGTGGATATGTTCGGCGACGAAAGGATTGAACGGAAACACGCCCGCCACCGGGAATATGCCCTCGCCGCCCGAATCCTTCGCGTCTTCGTAAAACAGTTCCGTCGACAAAAGCGTATGGAAAAGAATGTTCCAGGTCGCGGTGTGGCGGATGTAATTCAGCCGGACGAAATTCGAATTGACCCCGAGTTGCGTCTCGTGACCGGCCGAGAGGGAATGGCTTAACACTGCGTTTACCCGATGAGTCAGCAAAGCGTTGGCGTAGTAATCGTGCACGTCATGCGCATCGTTAACGATTCCGGTGTTATCAAACGTGATCGCCTGATAACCGCCGGCCACACGCAGCTTCAAATAGCTCGTCAGCTGCGTTTCGACGAAGGCGCCACCCGTGTAGTCGTCGGAATCATTCAGGACATTTTGGTCGTAGTAGGTCTTGACGTAGGTTCCTTCAATTCCGATGCCGGTCGTGGAGGAGAGAGTAAAATCGAGCGAACCGGTCACCATCTCCGCATTGCGATCGAGATAATCGAAGGCGGAAGTCGTCGAGACGAAATTGTAATGGTCGTAGCCGATAGTGGCGACGGCCTTGTTTAAATCCCAGAGCACCGAGACACCGGCGGTGTTTTGGAACCGGCCATAATCGGCCACGTTACTGAGGGCGACTTCCGCGATCGGGTCTTGCTCGAGTGAAAAGCGATCGTGGAAATTGATCTTGAAATCGCTCACGAAAATGTCGAATCCGATCTGCGAACCGGGCGAGATGAGGACGCCATGCGTGTCGTAACTGGAATGATCGAGATAAAACGCATAGCCGACGCCGAGATCCAATTTCAGCGTATTGAGCTGGGTGACGGGCCAGAGCGCGTCCACGTTAAATTGCGGCCGGAAAATAAAATCGCTCTGCTTCTCCGTCGTGACAAACAGGGGTGGTTGGCCGGGGCTCGCCACGTTAGCAGTCCCGTTCTCGGTCAGGTTGACGTTATCGTTGTACTCCACGCCCATCGTCGCGCTGAAACGGAATTTGATCGGGCCGACCTGGAGGTTGTACGGAACGTTATCGATCGATTGCCGGCGCGCTTCGGCCGCCGCTTCACCGGCCAGAGAAGGCCGCACGGCGTCCTGCGCCCGCGCAATTGTCGCTGCGCAAAGCAACGGGAGCAAAAGAGCGAGGCCGATTTTCGCGGCAAAATGCGCGAGAGAGTTAGGGGTTGCTTGACGGCTCATAAAGGTGTCAATCCGGTTAAGGTTAGCAGGTGTGATACCAAAAGGTTGAGAGAGCCCACGGGGCAATCCCAGCGTCTCGTGCCCAATGTGGCCGAGTCGATTTTGGCTAAAGTTTTTGTGTTTTTGTAGGTTAGGCACTGAACGGCGATTCTTCTACTACAGGCAAACGCAGGACGGCAAGCTAAATCGGCTGCGTTTTCCATAGGTGAACTGCGGATTGTTTCTATAGCGGGAAACCGGTCCACTCCAACATTAATCTGCTCGGGACGTGCCACAGAAAAGAACGCGGGTGGTCCACTCTAAGCTGCGAATAACGCCATGATCACTCCGTTCCCGGGTAAGGCGAACCGGATCGCGTTGAATCTCCTCGCTGCATTCGTCTTCATCAGCGCCGGAATCGATCTGGCGTTTGCCGGGAATGCCGTCGCCCCAGACTGCGATCTTCCCGCGGCCGATCAGGAAATAAAAATCCAGTATCTCGATCGCGATGGGCGTCTGGTTGCGATTCCGAACGCGGGCGAAAAAAATTCCAAAAGCGCGGCCTCAGTCACAAGTGCCGGCCGGCTGATTTATCCGCTCCAGGAAGGCGAAACGATTTTCCTGATCGCGTTTGCCAGTGCGGCACAGCTCAACGGATTTACTTTTGTAAACGAAAATGCGGCCGCACAAGGCGAACTGAAAATCGCGGTCGCAAATAAACCGCTGGCCGCGCGCAGTCCCGACTGGACTGATGTGAATGGCAGCATCGCTTTCGCGCACAAGCGGCTGATCAATCTTTCGATGGTGGGAGTGGAAGCGCGTTATCTCAGGCTTTCCTTTCAGGTCGAAAAAAGCGTCGTCATCTTAAGCAGGCGACTGCTCGATGCGCACGAGCGAATCGCCGGGGCGGACGTTAATCGCTGACCTGATCGCGACTTCGAGTTCCTAATCCGCTCAGCCACCGGTGGCGAAGCCCGGATAAAGCGTCATCCCGCCATCTACAAAAAGAGTCGTGCCCGTCACGTAATCGGAGGCATCCGAGGCGAGCCACACCGCGGCGCGGGCAATATCTTCCGGCACGCCGGCGCGCCCATCGGGAATTAATTTTAACAACTCGGCTTCCGCTTCCGGCGTGTCCCAGGCGGCGCGATTAATCGGCGTTTTGATCGCGCCCGGCGCGATGCTGTTCACTCGAATTTTTTTCGGAGCGAGTTCTTGCGCCATGCTTTTCATTAACTGCATTACGCCGCCCTTCGACGCGGCGTAATTCACATGGCCGCCCCACGGGATCACTTCGTGCACCGAACTCATGCAAATGATTTTGCCCGCGGCCGATGAAACAGCGGGCACGACGCCGCGCCGCAGAAATTCGCGCACGGCCGCGCGCGCGCAAAGAAATTGTCCGGTGAGATTGATTGCGATCACGGTGTTCCATTGTTCGAGCGTCATCTGGTCGAAACGGGAATCGCGCTGCAGCCCGGCGTTGTTAACCAGGAGGTCAATCGTGCCAAATTCATTCAGCATGGCGGCAAACATCGCCTCGACCTGATCTTCCTGGCTCACGTCGGCTTGAATGGCGATCGCGCGACCGCCGCCTTGCTCGATGTTTTTAACGACCCGAGCTGCTTCCTCCGGTCGCGAGACGTAATTAATTACCACGTCGGCTCCAGCTTCGCCCAGCGCCAGCGCGCACGCTTCGCCGATTCCGGAATTCGCGCCAGTGACGAGCGCTTTCTGATTTTTGAGAGGCTTGAGCGGATCGAGAGAGTTTTTCAATGCGATAAATTACCGCAGCCACGATTATTTTTCCGCGACTGCAAGGCAAGCGCTTTCCATTCCGGAAATGGCCCTGTTCAAGGCACAAAACTAGCTCTCTTTACGCTGGGTTTTGACCGACCTGGCGATGCGATTAGCAACCGAAATTCAGGCCGACGAAGCCTACTCGAACCCGCCAGGCGGAAAAACTAATTCGAAGCATTCGCCACTTAAAAATGAAACTCACACTCCTCTTTCGAAAAACGGCGCGGCTGAAAGCTCGGAACATTTTGCGATCGTTGCCCAGGCTACGAATGACGCTGTTCGGGATTGGAATGTAGCAACCGGCGCTCTCTTCTGGCCGCAAGGCCTCGACACTTTGCTCGGTTATGAGGATCGGCCCGCGGCTGGCGAGATCGGTTTCTGGCAAAGGCAAATTCATCCGCAGGATCGGGCTCGGACTGCCGCCAGCATCCGCGATGCACTCGCTGCGGAAACGAACCATTGGACCGGAGAGTACCGGTTCCGGCGCGTCGATGGCTCGTATTTGGATTTGCTCGAGCGCGCGCTGATTCTGCGCGATGCGAAGGGCGCTCCGATTCGTTTCGTCGGCTCGCTGATGGATTTGACCGCGCGGAAGCAACTGCAGGATCAACTTTCGCGCTCCCAAAAAATGGAGGCTTTCGGCCAACTCGCCGGAGGCGTCGCGCACGACTTTAACAATTTCCTCACCACGATTCTCGGCTACAGCGATCTGCTTCTGGATGAGATAGGAGTAAAAGGTTCCCTCGCCAGCCACATCACTGAAATCCGGAATGCGGCCGGCCGCGCCTCCGCCCTCACCGGACAGCTTCTCGCCTTCAGCCGCAAGCAACCTCTCGCGCCGAAAGTGCTGGAAATTAATTCGCTCATTCACAATCTCGAGCGCTCGCTCCTTCGTCTCCTCGGCGAGCACGTTTCGGTGGAGTGCCATTTGGATCGGGACAAGAGCGGAACTTATACAAAAGTCGATCCGGGCCAGTTGACGCAAATTATTCTCAACCTGGTGCTCAATGCGCGCGATGCGATGGAAAATGGCGGGCGCCTTACTTTGGAAACTGCCACGGTCGTCATTGAGGCGCGCGATGAATCGGAAATGCACTGCGAAGACGATCTCGCCGCAGGTGAGTACGTGCGGATCAGCATCGCCGACACCGGCGCCGGCATGAGCGACGAAGTGAAAAAACATCTCTTCGAGCCATTTTTCACGACCAAGGACGAAGGTCATGGCAGCGGCCTCGGACTGGCCACCAGCTACGGAATTGTCCGGCAAAGCGGTGGACAAATCTGCGTGGAAAGCGAAGCCGGTAAGGGCACGACTGTTAGAATCTTTTTGCCGAAAGTGCCGGCTCCCCCTCCGCCTTCCTACAAGAAACCGGGCGGAAACAAAATGCCGAGCGGCACCGAGACCATTCTCGTCCTCGAAGACGACATCAGCGTTCGCCACATTTCGGTCCGCGTTCTGCGCGGCCTCGGTTACGACGTGATCGAAGCGGCCAATGGCGATGACGCCCAGCAGCTGATCGGCCGGAACGGAAATAAAAAAATCGATCTTCTTCTTACCGACATGGTCATGCCGCAGATGAGCGGCCGGCGTTTCGCCGACTGGCTGCACAAAACCAGCCCGCATACGAAGGTGATCTTTATCTCCGGTTATCTTCGGGAATCGCTTCATCCGGGCGACCGCCACGACGACGAAATGTTTTTCCTGCCCAAGCCGTTCGATCCGGAGCAGCTCGCGAGAAAAGTTCGCGATGCGCTCGATACGAGCCGCACGACTCGTTAGGCGACTGCCTCACCCATCCGCGGCAAATCGAAAACGTTGCCGCTCGGCGCGCTCAGGTATAATGAACCTGGCGTGATTTCGTTAAAGGACATCGAAGCGGCGCGAAAGCGGATCGAGGGCGCCGTTTATTATTCGCCCTGCCAGCCTTCGATTCCCTTGAGCGAAATCACGGGGATGGAAATTTTCTGCAAGCTCGACAACTTGCAGCGAACCGGCAGCTTCAAGGAACGGGGCGCGCGGAACGCTCTGGCGCAACTGCCGGCGGAACAACAAGAGCGCGGCGTCATCGCGGCTTCGGCCGGCAACCATGCCCAGGCTCTCGCTTATCAAGGGAAGTTGCTCGGCATTCCGGCCACGGTGGTAATGCCAAAATACGCACCGCTCATTAAAATTGGAAATTGCCAGAAGCTCGGCGCGACCGTCGTGTTGCACGGGAAAGATTTCGCGGAAGCGAGGGAGCACGCGCACGCGATCGGTCTGGAGCGCGGCCTCGCTTACATCGATGGCTATGATGATCCGGCGATCATTTCCGGCCAGGGCACGATGGGACTCGAAATCGTAGAACAGGTTCCTGATCTCGATGCCGTCGTCATTCCGGTCGGTGGCGGCGGTCTCCTCGCCGGCGTTGCGCTTGCGGTAAAAAGTTTGCGCCCGCAGACAAAAATTATCGCGGTGGAAGCAGATCATGTCGCGAGTTTCTCGGCCGCGATGCGCGCTGGAAAACCGACCCGCATCGCTATGGAGCCGACGTTAGCTGACGGTCTCGCAATTCCGCAGGTGGGAGCAAACGCCTTCGGGATCGCGCAGCCGCTGGTCGATCGCCTTGTCACCGTCACCGAGGAGCAAATCGCCGTTTCGATATTGCGCATCGTCGAGCTCGAGAAAGGCGTCGTCGAAGGCGCGGCCGCGACGCCGCTCGCCGCCTGTCTTTCCGGTCAACTTGGCGAGCTCGCCGGAAAGCGCGTCGTGCTTTTGCTTTGCGGTGGAAATATCGATCCGAATGTTTTGAGCCGCGTGGTCGAACGCGGTCTGGTTGCCGATGGCCGTCTCTGCCGTTTCACCGCGATGATCAGCGATCGTCCGGGCGGCCTGGCCGATCTCACCACTCAAATCGCCTCGACCGGCGCGAGCATAAAACAAGTGGTGCACGACCGCGCTTTCGCCGGCTCCGATGTTTCGGCCGTGCATGTCGTCTGCACTGTCGAGACACGCAATCAACAGCATCTGGCTGAACTGCGCGACCAATTGAAGGAGCATGGTGTGGAAACATTCGATTCGAAATAAGAGTCCCGCCGGCGGTTTAGAATTTTAATGAGCGGCGAAAAAAAGAGCGCATTCGATCCGCCCCGTTTTTTCACGAGATTGAAACGCTCGATCCGCAAACGCGTTCTCTTTCGCAAATTCGGCGAAGATTGGAATGCTTCCCGGCCCGCGTTTCAAAATCGCAGCTACCATTCCTACGCCGCCTATTTGGAACATCAGAAATCCAAACTGGAGACACACGATTTCGCTGATTACGACGTCGCCTTCCGGAATGCGCTCCGCGAACGCTTAGCCGCGCTCGACATTGCCTGGCGAGGCCGCACGGTTCTTTGCCTCGCCGCGCGGATCGGCACCGAGGTAAAGGCATTTCTCGATCTCGGCTGTTTTGCGATCGGGATCGATTTGAATCCGGGAAAAGAAAATCGCTACGTCGTCTACGGCGACTTCCACGACTTGCAATACGCGGCCAAATCAGTCGATGTGGTTTACACGAACTCACTCGATCACGCTTTCGACATCGAGCGGATTGCGCGGGAAGCATTGAAAGTTTTAAAGACAGATGGCCTTCTCATCGTCGAGGCCGTGCAGGGGCGCGATCAAGGAATCAAGCCGGGATTCTTCGAAAGTTTTTTTTGGAAGAACATCGACGAACTCGTCCGGGTATTTGAGAACGCGGGATTCAAAGTCACTCGCCGCACGGAAATCAAGCATCCCTGGCCCGGCGATGCGATCTGCTTTCAGCCATCTTAACTTTCTGGCGGCGCGGAGCTTTAAGTGAGAGTCAAATCCCTCTCTTTCGCTTGAACCGGTAAACGCACTCCGTAGGATTCCAAATGCCTATTGCCGAAACGGAAAACCCTCGCCCCGTCAGCAAAAAACGGACTTCTCCGCCGCGGGAAAAGGATCGGGTCGATTCCTTCGCGCGGCGGCATATCGGGCCGAATCGAGAGGCACGCAGGGCGATGCTCGCGGAAATCGGCTTCGATAATCTCGACGCGTTAATCGATGCGACCGTCCCGAAAAATATCCGCCTGGAACGGCCGCTGAATTTGCCCAAGCCAGCCTCGGAATCGGAGGCGCTCGGGAAACTGCGCGAACTCGCGAAGAAAAATATCGTCGCCCGCTCTTTCATCGGGATGGGCTACGCCGATTCCATCACGCCGCCGGTGATTCAGCGAAACATTCTTGAGAACCCGGGTTGGTACACGGCTTATACGCCGTACCAGGCCGAGATCGCGCAAGGCCGCCTCGAAGCGCTCTTGAATTTTCAAACGATGATCACCGATCTGACCGGGCTCGACATCGCCAACGCGTCCCTCCTCGATGAAGCGACTGCCGCCGCCGAAGCGATGACTCTTTGCGCGGCGGTGAAAAACGAAAAGGTCGAAGGCGCCGCGTTCTTCGTCTCGGAAAAATGTCATCCGCAGACCATTCAAGTCGTGTCGACACGAGCAAAGCCGCTCGGCATCAACGTGATCGTCGGCGATCATCGCGACTTCGATTTCAAGCAGAGGGTCTTCGGCGTTCTTCTGCAATATCCCGCGACCGACGGCGCGATTTACGATTACGAAGATTTCATCGGGCGCGCACAGGGCGCCGGCGCGCTCGCGATTGTGGCGGCGGATATTCTCAGTCTCACTCTGCTCCGTCCACCTGGCGAATTTGGCGCCGACGTTGCGGTCGGCAGCACCCAGCGTTTCGGAGTTCCGCTTGGTTTTGGCGGACCGCATGCCGCCTACTTTGCGACCCGCGACGCTTACAAGCGCCACATGCCCGGCAGGCTGGTAGGAGTTTCGCATGACGCAACCGGCCGGCCCGGCTACCGGCTCGCGCTGCAAACCCGCGAGCAACACATCCGCCGCGACAAGGCGACGAGTAATATCTGCACCGCGCAAGTTCTCCTCGCCGTGATCGCGTCGATGTACGCGGTCTACCACGGCCCCCGCGGTTTGCGGGCCATTGCCGAACGTGTCCACAGCCTAACGAGTCGTTTCGCCGCGGGCCTGGAGGAATTTGGATTCGAAATTGCCGGCGATGGGTTCTTCGATACGGTCCGCATCGAACTGGGAAAGAAGAGCGCGGACGAAATCGTGCAGCGGGCCGCAAAGGCGGGCTGCAATCTGCGCAAAATCGGCGCGCACGCTGTCGCGGTTTCCCTCGACGAAACAACCGGCGAAGGTGAGATCGAAACACTCTGGCAGATCTTTGCCGGCGAACCTGCTCATCCGGTTGCGGAAGATTCGGATTCGCGCCTCCCGAAATTTGCTCTCCGAACTTCAAAATATCTCACTCATCCGGTCTTCGATACCCATCATACCGAGACGGAAATGCTGCGCTATCTCCGTCGGCTGGAATCGCGCGATCTCTCGCTCACCACTTCGATGATCCCTCTCGGTTCCTGCACGATGAAGTTAAACGCGACGGCGGAAATGTTTCCGATTTCATGGCCGGAATTTGCCAAGCTCCATCCGTATGCGCCGGACGAACAGACAGCGGGCTACCGCGAAATGGGTGACCAACTCGAGAATTGGCTCGGTGAGATCACCGGTTTCGCGGCGGTCTCGCTTCAACCCAACGCCGGCTCTCAAGGCGAATACGCCGGCCTGCTCGCCATTCGCGAATATCACGCTTCACGCCACCAGGCGCATCGCAAAATTTGTCTCATCCCCACTTCGGCGCACGGGACGAATCCAGCGAGCGCAGTGATGGCCGGTTTTAAAGTGGTCCCGGTCGCCTGCCTGAAAGATGGCGATATCGATCTGGCGGATCTGCGGGCGAAAACCGACGCGCATAAAAACGATCTCGCTGCGCTGATGGTCACGTACCCTTCCACCCACGGCGTTTTCGAAACAACCATTCGCGAGATTTGCGAGATCGTGCACGCGCACGGCGGGCAAGTCTACATGGATGGCGCAAACATGAACGCGCAGGTCGGTCTCTGCCGGCCCGGCGACATGGGCGCGGATGTTTGCCATTTGAATTTGCACAAAACTTTTTGCATTCCGCACGGCGGCGGCGGCCCCGGAGTGGGGCCGATTGGCGTCGCTGCGCATCTCGCGCCGTTTCTTCCCGGGAAAAAGACCGTCGGCCCGGTCTCGGCCGCGCCATACGGGAGCGCGAGCATTCTGACGATTTCGTGGATGTATATCCGGATGATGGGTGGTGATGGCTTAACTGAAGCGACCAAGGTGGCCATTCTAAACGCGAATTACATCGCGAAGCGGCTCGATCGGTTTTTTCCGGTTTTGTTCAAAGGCAAACGCGGCTTGGTCGCGCACGAATGCATTCTTGATCTCCGCCAATGGAAAAGCGCCGGGGTGGAAGTGGAAGATGTTGCGAAGCGGCTAATGGATTATGGATTCCACGCGCCGACGGTGTCATTTCCAGTCGCCGGCACCATGATGGTGGAGCCGACTGAGAGCGAATCGAAAGCGGAGATCGATCGATTTTGCAGCGCGATGATTTCCATTCACGCTGAAATCGAAGCAGTCGCGTCGGGGAAGGCGGATGGGCAGAATAACGTTTTGAAAAATGCGCCGCACACTGCGCAACAAGTGATCGCGGATAAATGGGACCATCCTTACTCGCGCGAACAAGCAGCGTATCCCGCGGCGTGGACCCGCGAATACAAATTCTGGCCGGCGGTCGCGCGGATCGACAGCGTTTACGGCGACCGGAACCTGATGTGTTCCTGCCCGCCGATGGAAGCGTTTGCCGAGTAACGCTGATACTCGTTAGGCCAACCGCCTTTTTGTTGTCCCGAGCCGCGCAGAGGGCGAGGAAGCGTGACAAAGGCGCTTTGTTAGGTCTGCTCGGACGCTAACTCGGGCGTGACGGTCACTCGGGTGGGGACCTGGCGAAGCGCACTTCCCTGAGTTTCCTCTTCAGCAGCGACACCCGCTTCGTGATATTCAGCGTCGCCGTTCACCTGCCAGAGATCGTAAAGTTTCGTATCGGCCAGAATATTTTCCACGCACAACATCGCCGTCATCATGGCGTGATCCTGGTTGTTGTATTTGTGCATCCCATTGCGGCCGACGAGATGCAGGTTCGGATAACGCTCCTCGATTTCATCGCGAATCGCCGCGACATGTTGCGCGTAATCGTCATCATAAACCGGGTACGCTTTTTTCTGCCGGACGACGCAGCCGTCCATCACATCGCCAGCCTGCGCCAGACCAATTTGGAGTAATTCTTTTTTCGCCAGCTCGATCAACTCCGCGTCCGAAGAGTCCCAAAGGCCGTCGTGCTCGAAGCAGAAATATTCGAGCCCGTAACAAGCTTTGTCCGGGTCCGGCACCATCTCCGGCGACCAGGAGCGGAAGTTTTGGATCCGGCCGACCTGCACGCTTGGATCATGAATGTAGATCCAATTGTCGTCGAACATTTGCCGGTCCTTCAAAATGAGCATGACGGTGAGGAAGTCGCGATACTTAAGACTGTCAGCGGCCTGCTTTGCCCGATCGGAAACAGGTGGAGTCAAGCCGCGGGCCAGCTCGCGCAGAGGCGCGGAGGAGATTACGTGGTCGGCCTCGATCTGTTGCACATTGCCTTGCTGATCCTGATAACGAAGCTGCCAGGTCTCACTTTTTTCATCGTAAGCGCAACCGGTGACTTTGGAGCCCATTTCGATGCGGCCGCCCATTTGCTTTGTCTTTTCGGCGCAAGCTTCCCACATCATTCCCGGGCCTTTGCGCGGATACTTGAAGGAATTGATCAGGGTCTTGATGACTTTGGTCTTGTCTTTCGGTTGACGCTGCGGGAAGAGCGCGTTCTTGATCGCGCTACCTAACGAGAGGCCTTTGATGCGCTGCGCGGCCCAATCGGCTGAGATTTCTTTGCAGCTCATTCCCCAAACTTTTTCGGTGTAGCTTTTGAA
>DASXNS010000187.1:0-2808 GCA_036494865.1 Chthoniobacterales bacterium
GACCGCCTTCGCCCTCGAACGCCTCGGCGAAGAACTGCATTGAGTAGGTCGCGTCGGCAAATCGATCCAGTTGTAAATCGAAGTCCGCGGCGCCGTCCGCGTTTGTCGTTTGCTCGCCGAGATCGACCGTTTCATGCTGCCGCTCCTTTTTTTCATCGAAGAGCGAATCGTAAAAGCTGTAGTCGCGAAATTCCGGAAACGAAAAATCGGCCGGCGAAAGTTCGACGCGACTCTTGACTCGCCGGTCCGTGGCCGGCGTGCCGTAAAGATTTGCGAGCGCAATCGCAGCCCGCATCTCTTTGGGATCGACCCATCCGCGTGCGGAATTTTTCGAGAGACGTGTCTCGATCTTCATGCGATCGGGGAGGAACTCTTTCACGTTTACGGTGGTCGATCCGAGCAAGGTGGAACGTTTGTTGTTGCGGACGAGATAGACGTTGATCGTGTATTCGCCGGTCGGCGATTCGTAGGAAGTTGCGCAGCTGACCTCCGCGAAGCCGACCGCTGGGAGCGCGAGCTTTTTCGTCTGCACTTTGACGTCGCGCGGATCGATCACTTCCGTCTCCACCGCCAGACCGGCGAGGCGGCCCTGCCAATTCCGTTGTTTGATCACGAGGCCGATGTGCATCTCATCGCCGGGCCGATAAACGCCGCGCTCGGTGAAGACGAAGGCATCGAGATCTTCCGCCAGAATTTTGGTCACGCCATCGATGTCGAAGCGCGAAAAATTGAGCATGCGGTCGTCGCGCTCGTAGGGAATGAAGCTGACGTCGTCATTGAGCCGCGCCACGTAAACGACCGGCTTTTTTTCGTGCTCGTTCTTCTCGACTGAAGCAAAAGTGGCGCGCCCATCGGCCGAAGTCTTTGCGCTTTGCAGAGCGATCCCGTTTCGGCCGAGCAGCTCGACTGTCGCGCCGCCGACTGGCTCACCCGTTTTTATCGAGGCGACAAAAACATCACTGGTGTGATCGGCATTCTTCTTCACCAGTAATCCGAGGTCGCTGACAAGAATGAAACGGTTCGCTGTGGCCGACTTAATGGATTTCTTTTTGCTCGGATCCCAGCCTTTTGCTTTTACGAAAAATAGACCGCGCTCGCTCCCGCCGTCCGATGGCTTTTGCAGATAGCGGGAGAAATCGAACGCTGAATAATTCGCCTTCCATTTGTTTTGCAGGCTGATCGCCTGGTCCTCGCGCGCGACGCGCGAGATGTTGTCCTGGTCGAACGAACCGTTCTTGAATTCCGGCGCCTGAAATTCGCCTTCGGTTTGGCTGACCAGATGATTGATCTGGGTCGAGAGAACACGATCGATTTCAAACTTGATCACCGGAACGCCGCGCGATCGGATCGAGAGTTTGCGTTCGCCGCTCAAGGCAAGCAGGCCGCCGTCGCCCTGGATGTCAATTTCCTGCGGTAGCTCGGGCGCGGGAAGAACATTGGTGAAATTCTCGGCGAGTTCGTAACCGCTGCGCGCGCGCAACTTTTTATCGATCCTCACATACAGCTGGCCGTCGCCTTCGAGTTTGAATTTGAAATGATGATCGCGCGAAAATTCTTTCTCGGTCGGAATCGCCGTGAAGTTAACGACGGTCGCTTGCGCCAGAATTTCATCGGTGACCTCATCAGCATTCGCCCACTTAGTTTCGCCGGATGCATCCTCGGTTTTTTCGCCCTCCTCATCGTTGGCGCTTTCTTGCTCATCTGATTTCGCGGTTTCCTCATCCGCATTCTCAGAGGACGATTCTTCTTCCGACGCATCAGTTTTTGCCGGCTCGCGCTTGGGCAGGAGATAGATGTGGAGCGCTTTCCCCAATTCGATGGTGCTGATATCTCCGCTCGTTTCAACGTTGAGGATTTGCTCGGGCTCGCCCTCTTTGTTGCGCACGATGCTGCCGTCGGCCGACTTGATCTTGAAGGCGGTTTCCTTCGAAGGTACCAGCGTCTTTTGCTCGACGACTTCTTTCATTTCGGCGCCGCCCTGCGCGGTGTGAAGATCCTTGTTGATCGTTACCCGCATCCAATCCTCGCTGGCCGGTAACACAATCGGGGAGCTCCGCAGGAAGGCCTGGCGATTGTGAAGCCCATAGACGATCGAGAAATGCGGGGCCGGGTCGTTAGGCGCGAAGACGTTCGAGCCGCCTGCCATATTGAGTGCCGCGTGTTTATCGAGCTCGCCCGATTCGACCGCATGCGTCAGATTAATGGTCGCGATGACGCGCTGAACGCCCGGCTCCTTGGCATCTTCGGAAAGGACGATGCTTTTGATCTCGGCGCTAAATGGAGGCGTGGACGTTTCGTAATCGAGCTTGTCCATCCGGACGTGCGATGGAAAAAGATCTTTCTCGAAAATGATTCGGAACTTTCGATCCGCCGGCCAATCGTCTTTGGGCGCGAACGCAAGCTTGCGATCGCTCATCCATTTCCAGACGCCGGACGTGGACGGCTCGAGACGCACATGCTGCAGCGCAGGATTTTTCAAATCATCCAACCGCGCAGCCGGCTCTGAGAACTCAATTGTCAGTGGCGGAAACTTCAGCTCTTTGTCGAGCGGCGTTACTGGGATCGCCGCGACCTGCGCATAAACTCGGTGCGGCTTTGGTTGACACTGATACCAACGCCACGACCAGATCGATCCGCCCAGCAAAAAGAGGAAAAAAATTATTCCGCCAAAAGCGATCCATGGATGCGCGCGACGGAACAGGTGCAGCCGGACGACGATTCGCTGCAGCCAGGACGGCGGCTTCCACGAGAGTTGCCCGAAAAGAGTGCGCGCGATTTTCCTCAGCAGCCGCGCGAACCACGCGAAGG
>DASXNS010000188.1:0-5708 GCA_036494865.1 Chthoniobacterales bacterium
CAACGTCTCATTGCACGCACCCGCCTGGATCGATCGGCCGCGGAACAAATGATCCAATCTCAAATGCCGCTCTCGGAAAAAATAAGCAGAGCTGATCACGTTGTTTGGAACAATGGCGGAAGCGAAGTGCTTTCCGCCCAGGCCGAATTGCTGGCGAAATTTTGGCGACAGTAATGGACGAGAACGAATCAATCGCCGCGGAACCCGAAACTCAAACTTCGTCTGCCGTCGACCCATCGGGAGCGATTGCGGAAAACGCGCCGAATGTTCCAAGTGTAGAAACGGCAACGATCGCGCCTCCAACTTCACTCGACCTGAATGCGCTCCAGGCGAGCGGTCCCGCAGAACTGGAAAGGCTTTGCCGCGATTTTGAATTGCGCGTCAATCCCGGCCGGACGCGGCATCATCAAATTCTCGATCTGCTCCGCGCCGCGCTGGGCCGGAAGATTCCGGTAACGGCCGAAGGATTTTTCGATCAGGTCGAAGCGTTCGGAGTTTTGCGCTGGCCGGATTTGAATTTTCTCCCTGTGCCGGAAGACGTGGGTGTGCCGCGCGCGTTGATCCAACAATTTCATTTCAAGCCCGGGCAAAAAATAGCCGGCACGCTTCGCCTTCCACGCGATCGCGAGAAACTCCTCATGCTCGACGAGGTGACGGCAATCGAAGGCGCTCCTCCCGAGCAATGGAGTGAGCCGAAGCCTTTCGACAATCTCACCGCCCTTTTTCCGGATGGCCGCATCATGCTGGAGAATTCGAAAACGAATTCCATCAGTGCGCGCGCGGTCGATCTTCTCACGCCGCTGGGCCGGGGTCAGCGTGGATTGATCGTGGCTGCACCGCGGGTGGGCAAAACGATCCTGTTAAAAGAAATCGCAAAAGCGATCCGGGTGAATCATCCCGAAATTGTCCTGATCATGCTGCTGGTGGACGAACGGCCGGAGGAAGTGACCGATCTGCAGCGGGAAGTCGATTGCGAGATTTACAATTCGACCTTCGACGAAAATTCCCGCCGGCATGTCGAAGTCGCTGAGATCGTGCTCGAGCGCGCGAAGCGATTAGTCGAACAGAAAAAAGATGTGGTGATCCTGCTCGATAGCATCACGCGGCTGGCGCGCGGATACAATTCCCTCCAGCCCGGCAAAGGCCGCACCATGTCGGGCGGCGTAGACTCGAAGGCGCTGCTCAAGCCGAAGAAATTCTTCGGCGCCGCGCGCAACTGCGAAGAAGGGGGCAGCCTCACCATTCTGGCGACAACGCTGGTCGATACCGGCAGTAAAATGGACCAGGTCATCTTCGAGGAATTCAAAGGCACTGGAAACATGGAGCTGCATCTCGATCGCTCCCTGGTCGAGAAGCGGCTTTATCCCGCGATCCATATTTTGCAATCCGGGACACGCCGGGAGGATCTGCTTTATCATCCGGAGGAATGGGAGCGGATAAAAATTTTGCGCAAAGCAATGGCCGCATTGCCGCCGATCGAAGCGATGGAAAAGTTGATCGAAAATTTGCAGGCGACCAAGACCAACGCCGAGCTGTTATTGAGCGGACTGAAATGATCGAGACCGGCGCGCAGCTCAGCGAGCTTCTTTCCCAATTGAAGAACGTCGATCGCATCGCGGTCGATACCGAGGCGGACAGTCTCCATTGTTACTACGAAAAACTCTGCCTCGTGCAGTTGAGCTTCGGCGGGAACAATTACTTGATCGATCCGCTCGCTGGCTTCGATTTGTCGCCGCTCGCCGCCGCGCTGGCGGAAAAGGAAATCGTTTTGCAAGGCGCCGATTTCGATCTTCGGTTGCTTCGGCGGGCGATGAATTTTGTCGCGACCCGGATTTTCGACACAGTGATCGCGGCGCGGCTGCTGGGCATTCGTGAGTTCAGTCTCGCGGCGCTGGTCGAGCGCTACTTCGGGATCGTTTTAAAGAAAGGCTCGCAGAAAGCGAATTGGGCGCGGCGTCCTTTGCCGGAGGCGATGGCGGAATACGCGATCAACGACACCCGCTATCTCTTGCCACTGGCGGAAACGTTGGAAGCAGAACTGCGCGAACGCGGCCGGCTGGAATGGTTTCAGCAATCGTGCCTGCGCGCTCTCGAGCAAATATCCGTGCAGCGCGTTCGTGATGAAGAGGAGGCATGGCGCATAGCCGGTTCGGGGACAATGAGCGGACGGGCCTGCGCGATTTTGCGCGAGCTTTGGCGATGGCGTGAAAAAGAAGCGCAGGCCGCCGACCGACCGGCTTTCCACATTCTCCAAAATCAGTTGCTCTTGCGGGCGGCGGAATCTTTTGCCGCGGGAGAGACGCCGGAATTCCGCCATTTTTCGGCGCGCCGCCGCGACGGTTTTCGCGCCGCGGCCGAGAAAGGTCTTCAGTTGCCCGAATCGGAGTGGCCGGTGCGCCGGCGGAGGAGGGGAATGCGACCAAGCCGGGCGACGGAGCTGGCCGCGGAAGCATTGCGCCGCCGCCGCGATGCCGTAGCCGACGAACATGGACTCGATCCGTCGCTCATCGCGCCGCGCGGCGCGCTCGACGCCCTCGCCGCGGATGAAAGCCAGAGCGCGACACTTCTAGTGCCGTGGCAGCGCAGTCTGTTGGAGTTGCTCTAGTGGCAGGCGTGTCGCCTGCAAAGGTTTGGCCTAACGACTACTTTCGGCGTTTATCATCGAGATAACCGCCGCCCAGCGCCATTCCCGCCATTAGCAAAACAGCAGCAGTCGCGAAAGGGACCGGATCGAACGGCGCGGGCGGAAGCGAGACGATGCCGTTTTCGTCCGTGATCGCGGATCGCCGCACATAACGGCCGGTCGGCGGCGCGCGAAATCTTTCCGCGAAACGTTCCAAGCGTGCCGGCAATTCCGCATCGCATCGCGGAATTCCATGGCCGCAACCGGCCGCGTTTGGCCGCAGCTTCGCCAGCTCTTTGACGGATAGCCGCGTCGCCTCCCAGTCGGTGTTGAAGGGCGTTCCGGCGCGGGAAAGCGATTGCTTGCCGGTGACGACGCCGCTCCAGGAATCCATGTTCATCGTGGCAAAGGCATCGCCCGCGAGGAGCACGCGATCGGAGGTGCGGAAGAACGAGACGTGACCGGGAGAATGTCCCGGCATCGCCAGCCACTCCCAGCCCGGAGCACCGGGCATTTCGTTGGCTTGCAGCGCGCGAAGGCGATTTCCAAAGTTGCGCGAGTGCGTCGGGATGAAGCGGGAGAGAAAGGCCATCGCCCCTCCCACGGTTGGATCGGGCGGCGGATAATCCGATTTTCCGTTCAGATAAGGCAGTTCCAAACGATGAGCGTAGATCGGCACGTCCCATTTTTCCGCGAGCTGGAGCGCCGAACCGGCATGATCGAAATGTCCGTGCGTAAGCAGGATTGCTTCGGGCCGCGCCCCCGCGCCGAAACGCGCTTCGGCGGCTTCGAGGATTTGGTTTGCGCGGCCGGGGAGCCCAGCATCGACCAGCGCCCACGCACCACCGGGGCGCCCGATGAAATAAACATTCACAAAACTGATCGGGAGCCAGCCGACATCCGGAGCGATGCGCGTTACCATTCTCACTTCCTTCTAATCGGATGAAGTAATGGCGCTGGCGCTATCGAAAGCGGAAGGGGAGCGCACGCCCCATTCTAATTCAAAAGAGGGAGCTTCTCACTGTAGAGGCGGCCGTGCCGGCCGCACTATTTAGATTTGCGGGCGACACGCCCGCCGCTACAGCGCACTGGCAACCCATCTCGGTCCGCGGGGCGCGTGCGCTCCCCAACTCAAGAAACGAGCTCAGCTGCAATCTGGGCGCAAGAACTACGGAATGGTCAATGTCTGCCCGACTTTCAACTTCTCCGGATCGTCCACCACATTCCGGTTAGCGTCGCGAATCTTTTTCCAGCGACTCGACGACTTGTAAAATTTTCGCGAGATCGAAGCGAGGGTGTCGCCCTCATGGATGACGTAGGTTCGCGGAGCGCGACCCGATTTGGTAGCTCCTTGTGCTGCGGGTTTCTCCGCCGTGGCAGCGTGCGTTCCTGAGCGCAGATCTTCCAACTCTTTTCGCAAGGTGAGATTTTCGTTTTTCAAACGCGCCGCTTCCGTGCGACTCACGATCGAATCGCCGGACAAGCTGGTGAGGAGCGCGACTTCATCTGCTTTCATAAAGTTCTTTACTTCAGCCGCGCGCGGACCGGCCGGAGCGAGGGTGAGGTAACGTTTGAAGTGATGGAGGGCGTTGAGCGGATCGTGCATCTTATCGTCGTAAAGAAGTGCAAGCCGGTAATGGATGTCCGCAGTTTTGGCGGAGCCATCGAGCGCGCTTTCGTAAAGCGTGATCGCGCGAAGGTAATTGCCGTCCGCGGCCTTGCTTTCCGCGTCTTTCACCACCTGCGCGCTGTGCGAAGTAATCATCCTGTCGCAACCGGCGAGACTGGTGGCGAACAAAACCCACAGGGCAGCACTTTTCAAAAGACGCGCGCTCAGAAATGTGGAATTAGGAGTATCCCCGTGAAAAATTTCTCCGCATTTCCTCTTCATCGCTCCACGTCCTTACGCATGATCGCACGTTGGCTTCAATATTTTTTCCTCGCGGCAGCCGTGCTCGCCGTTTCCGCCAGCGCGCGGGAATTGCGCCCTGGTAATTTCTATCAGCTGACGTTCACCGATGTCGATCAGCAGCAGCTTTCCCTCGCGGATGGTCACGTCACCATTATCACCGTCGTGACGAAGCAGGACGAAAAAAAGGCGCAAGCAGTCGGCGACGAAATCCCGCGCGTGTATGTGGGCGATCCAAAATACCGCCTCATCACCCTGGTGAATTTTCAGCAGAAAATTCTCGGGCCATTTAAGGGAGTGGTTTCCGCCATTATCCGGCATCGGCTCGATGCGGAAGCAAAGGAGCTGCAGTCGATTTATTCCGCGAAACATCTCAACCGAAATCCGCGCCACGATATTTTTGTTGTGGCGGATTTCGACGGAAAAGCCGTGACCCAATTAGGGATCGCCCCTGCTTCCTCGGACTTTGTGGTTTATGTCTTCGATGGACGCGGCCGTTTGATAAGGCGCTGGACTGATGTGCCGAGCGTCGAGGCGTTGAACGCGGCTTTGCGCGAAGCGCGCTAATATCTCGGCACCGACGGATCGATTTCGGCCGACCACGCTTCGATCCCGCCGTTGAGATTGCAGGCATTCGCGAACCCGGCTTTCTGTAAAATCCGCACCGCCTCGGCGCTTCGGACGCCGCTGTGACATTGCAGGACAAGGTTTCCGTCGCGAGAAATTTCGGCTAAACGTTCCGGCAATTCGCCCAGCGGAATTAACCTCGAGCCCGCGATTCGCGCGATCTCGTACTCGAACGGTTCCCGCACATCGACCAGTGTTATCGCTTCACCCGCTTCCATTTTCTTTTTCAACTCCAGCACCGAAATGGAAGGAACTATTTCGTTCGCCTCGCCCGCGTTTGGACCGGCGCAAAATTGTTCGTAATCGATCGGCTCAAGAATCGTCGGATGATCTCCGCAGACCGGACACTCCGGATCGCGCCGTAAATTGAACTGGCGGAATTTCATCTTCAACGCATCGAAATGGAGCAGGCGTCCGATCAAGGTTTCGCCCAGACCCAGGATCAGCTTGATCGCTTCCGTCGCCTGAATTAATCCGATGATGCCAGGCAGAACACCGAGCACGCCGGCCTCGGCGCAACTCGGCGCGGCGCCTGGCGGGGGCGGCTCC
>DASXNS010000189.1:0-7873 GCA_036494865.1 Chthoniobacterales bacterium
GACGTAAGCGGCGGGAGCGGGTTCGGTTCTTTCAAAAATTTCGGGCTCCGCAATTAGCGGCGGCGGCTCGGATAACACGGCAGCCACCGGCTGTTCCCATATCGGCGGGACCGGAGGCGCAACTGGTTCAGGCTTTGGTTCGGGCACCGGCTCGGGTTTCGCGGAACTCATCGGTTTAGCGAGCGCGGGAATTTCCTCCTCGGTTGAGAGCGAGCTGATCAAGGTCACGCTCAATCGATTTCCCATTCGGCTGTCCACCGATGTGCCGAAGAGAATCTGGGTGCGATCGTTAATGTGCCGGCCGAGTTCCTGCATGAGAATCTCTACTTCGGAAAGCGTCATCGCGGGGCCGCCCGCCACTTGCACGAGAACGTGCGATGCCTCCGCCAGCATGCGGCCGCGATCCATCAACGGATTTTTCAACGCCTGAGTTAGCGCATCGTGCGCGCGATTATCCGAATCCGATTCGCCAAAGCCGAACAAGCACCGGCCATTCGGATTGCGGAGCGCGGAAAGCAAATCGTCGAAACCGATCCGGATCAAACCGGGCCGCTGAATCAAATTCACGATCGAGCGCACGCTCTGGCTGATCGTGACATCAGCAAGCGCGAACGCCTGATGAATTCCCGCTTTCGGCGCGACCATGTCGCCCATTCGATCGTTCTCGAAACAGATGACCGCGTCCGCATTGGCACGTAATTTTGCGAGCGCTTCCTGCGCCTGCGCGCTCCGCCGTTTTCCTTCGAAGGCAAACGGCAAGGTGGCAAATCCCACAACGAGCGAACCGGATTCGCGCGCCACTTGGGCGACAGCCGGCGCTGCACCGGAACCGGTCCCGCCGCCGAGGCCGGTGCAAATGAAAATCATTCTCGCATCCGCGAGCGCCTGCCGGATTTCGTCGGCCGATTCATAAGCGGCGTTGTAGCCGAGCTCGGGATCACCACCGGCGCCGAGGCCGCGGGTGACGGTGCGGCCGAGTTGAACTTTGTGCGCGGCCACGGAACTGGCCAGCGATTGCACATCGGTGTTCATCGCGATCAAATCGGCTTTCTCCAAACCGTCGAGGACAATCCGATCGAGGACATTCGAGCCCGCGCCGCCGACGCCGACGATCTTGATCGGAATTTCTTCCTCGAGCTTTTCGGGCAAGTTGTAGTTGCGGTTTAGTTGGATCATAGGCTGCTGGTTTTTTTGATTCGCGTTAAATTTGCTTGTCATCCCGAGCTGCGCAGACAGCGAGGGACCTCCCAGTTACTCGAGCAATTACCCAGGCAAGTGCCATCATGATCGCATCCCGTTGAAGATTTTTCCGAAGAGCCGGCCGAAACCGCCGCGCGGACGACGGTCCACTTGCACAGCCTGCGCGTATTTGATCAATCCGATCGCGGCGGAGAATTGCGGATTTTCAAAAGCACTCGTTAGGCCGGACATCGTCTGGGCGTGCGCAACCCGGGCCGGCAGTTCAAAAATTTCCTCCGCGAGATGATCGATCCCATTCAAGTGGCTGCATCCGCCGGTGATGAAAATGCCTTCGCCGATGTAGTTAATAAACGGCTCTTCTTCCAGCTGCCGTTTCAAGAGCTCGAATGTTTCCCGCAGCCGCAGGTGAATAATCGTGTTCAGCGTCTCGCGTTCGATTTCCTTCCCGGCAAATCCGGAGTCGTCCTTCAGCAGCACCGTTTCGCCCGGCAAACAATTCCCGAGCGTGACGCTGCCTTCCTCGATTTTCAATTTCTCCGCGCGCGTCATCGGAATGCGCAGACCCATCGAGATGTCGTTCGTAATATGATCGCCGCCGACGCCGAGTACGCCGCTCTGTTTCACCGCGCCGTCCACATACAAAATGTAATCCGTCGTCCCGCCGCCGATATCGATCACGAGCGCGCCCAGATTTTTTTGGTGCTGGGTCAGCACCACCTGCGCGGCCGCGAGCGCATTGAAGACGACGTCCTCGACTTCGAGCGGCAGTTCCTTCACACAACGGATCGTGTTTTGAATCCGAGTGCGCACGCCGTGAATGATGTGAAAAACCGCCTCGAGATTCTGACCGAGCATGCCGACGGGATTGAGCACGCCGTCCTGTCCATCCACGTGATAATGTTGAATGATTGAGTGCAAAAATGCGTTGGGCGCCGGGATGCTCACTTCACGGGCATTGATTTTCACGTCCTCAATGTCTTGCTCGTCGATTTCGTCGCGCTCTTCCGGCAATGAAACGGAGCCGCGATTGTTAAAGCTTTGGATGTGCGAGCCGGCCACGCCGACATAAACGCTCCGAATCATGACATCGCTTTTCGTCTCCGCATCAACGACCGCTTCGTGCACGCATTTCATCGCCGTTTCGAAATCAACGATCTCGCCCTTTCGCACGCCGCGCGATGGCGCCTGGCCGACACCGAGAATTTTGATCGTGCCGTCCGGACGCCCTTCGCCGACGACGACACAAATCTTCGAAGTGCCAATTTCGAGGCCGACCATCAGATCGCTGCTTGCCATTCGCCTAATCCTTTCTCCCACGCGGAACTGAAATCGCTTTTCGCACCGGAGGCGAATTACGCGACTTTACTGACGCGCTTTCGCCCTTTGCCAACGGATGGACCGGAATCGCTTTGAGAATTCTCGGCTCGGTCCCTTCCGAATCGATCGTTTCGTTAATTACTTCGGCCGGCATTTTCGTGAACGTCACCGGAATATTCCGCTGGACCAACAGGTTGACCGTGGCGAGCTCGCGTTTGGAATCGTCGGCATAAATCAGGAATTGCTCGAGCCGCTGTAATTGCGTCTCCAGATTATCGAAACCGAAAGTGACCCGGGTGTGATTCTTGTCCGAAACGAGGAGGCAATAACCTTTCGAGACATCGATTTCGCGAATTTGAAAACGCGTCTGCATGAAGCTGCGCGTGCTCAAGCGCAAGAGATCCAGCGCCGCTTTCGCTTCGAATGAATCGACGGTCTTGCCCGCCTCGAGCGACTCGCTCGTGCACCCCGTGATCAGCGGCAGGCCGAGATATTCAGGCAACAATTTCTTTTCTTTCATCAGAACCCCGCGCGCGTCCAACAGAAAAGCGACATCGGAGGCGAACGGATCGGAAATCTGTTTTTCCGCAGTGATCCACGCAATCGGTTTCCGCTCGACTACATGAATGTCGATCTCGGCCGGCAATTTTCGCATCACTTGCACCTCATCGACTTGCGGCAATTGCTGCAAGCGATCATGAACCTCCGCCAGATTTACCCGGAAAATATTTTCGCCTTCCTCCAAACCGGCCGCCTCTAAAATCTGATCGCGCTGCAGCATCCCATCCGTCCGCACTTCGATCTGGCTCAGCTGGTAATCCGGATTTTCAAAAAAGAGCCGCTTCGCTCCCAGCCGCACGCCCGCATAAATGGCGACCACCACCACGGCGGCAAGGAGAATTTTCGAGATCACGACCAGCACCCGACGATTGCGATGCTGGGTCGCTTTGTGCGAACGCACTTTTACATCCAGCAGCTGTTGCTGCCGCCGCTGGCGGGGATTTGAAAGGCGCTCGTTCCGCGCGCGCGGGCGTTGCTTGATCGCTTTCATTTGTTTGATTTCCGCCGCTCCGCTGAAAGCTCGATGATGCGCGCGCACAAATCCGGATAACAAATCCCCGTGGCCGCGGCCGCCTCGGGCAGCAAACTCGCCTCTGTCATTCCTGGGATCGTATTCACCTCGAGGACGGTCGGATCTCCGTCGTCAGAGAGAATGACGTCGACCCGGGAATAAACCTTCAGCCCAAGCGCGCGATGCGCGCGCAACGCGAGTTCTTGAATCGCGCGCGTTTGCTCTTCGGGAATTTTCGCCGGGCAAACATGCTCGGCCCCGCCACCGCCGTTCGGATTCAAAAACGGATACTTGTTTGTAAAATCGTAAAAGCCGCCCTTCGGAATAATCTCGAGAATTGGCAAAGCCTGCTGGCCAAGAACGCCGATAGTCAGCTCGCGGCCGGGAATAAATTTCTCCACCAGAATTTCACGGTCGTACTTCGCGACATCGGCGAGCGCTGCTTCGATTTCGCGCTCGTTCTTGATGATGTGAACGCCGACGGTCGAGCCTTGGCGCGGCGCTTTAATCACGAATGGAATCGGAAGGGTCGGCCGTTGTCCGAGCGCCACGATCTGCCAGTAAGGTGTGGTAACTTCGTGCTGACGGAACGCTTCCTTCGAGCGGATTTTATCGAAGGCCAGCTCGCTCTCCGCCACGCCTTCACCGGTGTAATTGAGGCCGCGCTCTTCTAAAATTTCTTGGACCTGGCCGTCTTCACCGAACGTTCCGTGAAGCGCGATGAAGACCAGCTCGATGCCGGATGGCAATTCAAAGTTCGAATCGCGAACCTCAATCTCGGCGACTTCCGCGCCTAACGAACGCAACGCTTTCGCCACTCCTTTACCAGTGGCAAATGAAACATCGCGTTCCGAGCTGGGTCCGCCCATTAGCACCGCGATTTTTTTCGGCAGCGCGTTCATTTTTTCTTCGTCACCTTTTCCCACGGATGAAACGTCACGCTTCCTCCCCCACGATTCGCACTTCGGTCTCTAGTTCGATCCCGCGTTTCGCCCGCGCTGTTTCTTGAATTTTTTTGATCAACTCCAGCACGTCCGCGGCCGATGCGCCGCCGTCGTTGATGATAAAATTGCCGTGCACTTCCGAGACCCGCGCGCCGCCCACCCGCGAATTTTTCAGTCCAAGTTCTTCGACGAGTTTGCCCGCGGGGCAGCTCTTTGGGTTTTTGAAAATGCAGCCGGCGCTCTTCGCGCTCGGCTGAGTCGTGCGCCGCTTTTCCTGCGATTCATCGAGACGGCGGGCGATTTCTTCCGCGGGCGCGGGCGTTCCCCGGAAGACCGCGGAGACGGCATAGTTGTGATCGAGCGATGGAACATGACGATAATGAATCTCGAGTTCGGCTGGTGATTTCGTATGCGCATTCCCTTCGCGATCGAGGTAGCGAATCCGCGCCACCTTCTCAAAAGTTTGCGCGCCCATTGCGCCCGCATTCATTCGCAGAGCGCCACCGACCGCGCCCGGAATTCCTTCCATCCATTCCAGACCGCCGAGACCCGCGGATTTTCCGGCGTAGGCGATTTGTTTTAATTTCGCACCGACGCCGGCACTGATTTCGTTTCCGGAAATTTCCACTTTGTCGAAGTCACCGCCGGACGGATGAACCACCAGGCCGCGAATTCCTCCATCGCGCACGAGCAGATTCGAGCCGCGGCCGATGACGAAGAGCGGAAGATTTTCGCGGCGACAAAAACGGATCAGATCGGCAAACGCCGCTTCGTTCCGCGTCTCGACCCAGAACTGCGCCGGACCGCCGACACGTAACGTGGTGTGTTTCGCGAGCGGTTCATACAAACGAACGTCGCCCTCTTCGCCAACGATCGCCTTCAACCGTTCCGCGATCACCAGATCGGCCGCCAGGAGTGAAAGCTGCTCATGGATATTGCCGGCGCCCAGACTTAAAATCAGATCGCCCGACGCGATCATGTTTCCGAGATCGCAGTGAAGACGATCGAGTCGCGGTTGATAGCTCACATCGCGGTGGCCGTGCGCGATGATTTCATCCGCGATGGTTTGCCCGCTGATTCCCGGAAGGGGCGCTTCACTCGCCGGATAAATATCGGTAACAACCACCCGGTCGGCGTCATCAAACGCGCGGCCGAACTCGCGCCGGAGCGCTTTCGTGCGTGAATAACGATGCGGCTGAAACATCGTGAGCACGCGATTGCGCCCAGCCGATTTCGCCGTGGCCAGCGTGGCCGAGATCTCGGTCGGATGATGGGCGTAATCATCCACCAGCAGGAAACGATCGCTCTCGTATTTAATTTCAAAACGGCGCCGCGCGTGTTCGAAGCGGCGGAGCGAAGCAGCGATTTTTTGAAATGGAATTCCAAGTTCGGTCGCCAGCGCGATCACGCCAATCGCGTTGCTGACGTTATGACGGCCAGGCACGTTGAGAGTCGCTTCTCCCAACTGTTTTCCGTTGCGCAACACGCAAAAAACCGAAGAGAAATCCTGGAGATTCATGTCGACGGCGCGATAATCCGCGTTCGGCGCAAAACCAAACGAAATGGAATGCGGGCGCGCACGACAAAGCCGCATCGCATGCGGATCGTCCGCGCAATAAAAAATCGAGCCGCTCGTCTGATCGAGCAATTGAGAAAAAACCGCATCGATTGCCGCGAGGTCGGCGTAAAAATCGAGATGCTCCTCCTCGACGTTTAGAATCAGGGTGTGTTCCGGCTGGAAAAAACGGAGAGTGCCATCGCTCTCATCGCCTTCCGCCACGAAATATTCGCCGCGCCGATCCCAATGGGCGTTGGATCCGAGGAGCGGAATTTCCGCCCCGACATAATGCGACGGATGCAATCCACCCTCGCGCAAAACATGCGCCGCCATCGCCGAGGTGGTCGTCTTGCCGTGCATGCCCGCGATGACAATTCCGCGTTTGCCCGACATGATCGCGGCCAGTGCTTCAGCGCGACGAACGAGCGGCCTTTCCGCATCGCGCGCGCTGGCCAGGATTGGATTCTCCTCCTTGATCGCCGACGAAAAAATCACCAGCTCGGCATCATTCGCATCCTCCGCGCGATGCTGCGCGCGAAAGCGCAGACCTTCCCTTTGCAAGCGGTCCGTCTCGAGCGACCCAACTTTATCCGAGCCGCTCACATCATGTCCCAATTCGAGCAGGAGCGCGGCGATCCCGCTCATTCCGCTCCCGGCTACACCGACCAGATGGATCCGATGGCGCTCGCGCGTGAGCATTTTTTCCAGATCCAATTCAGAGGCGAGCGTCATGATTCGATTGCGTATATCGTTCCATCGTTTCGACCACCAGTGCGGCCGCGTTTTTCGGCGCCAGCCGCGCGGAATTTTCCGACATGCGATGAAGGGTGTTGATGTTGCCGGATAATTCCCGAATTTTCTGCGCGAGCAAATCGGCCGTGAGATCGGATTCCTTCAAAACAATTCCGGCGCCGGCGCGCAGGAAAATTTCGGCGTTGCGCGTTTGATGATCGTCGGCCGCGTATGGAAACGGGATCAGGATCGCGGGCAAAGCAAAGGCAGCCAGCTCCGCCAGACTAGCCGCGCCGGATCGACCGATCGCCAGATCGGCCGCGCTGTAAACTTCCTCCATCGCATGATGAAATGCAGCGACGTGTGCGGGAATTTCTTGGCGGCGATAATTTTCCGCCACCAGTTGTTCGTCGCGCTGGCCGGCGAGGTGGATCACCTGGAGCGGCGCGTCCTGGAGCGCGGGCAGCGATTTGATCATTGCTCGATTGACGCCACTCGCGCCCTGGCTGCCGCCCATAACTAAAAGAGTAAGCCAATCTTCGCGCAGACCCAGTCGTTGGCGCGCGAGCTTCCGATCGATTCGCTGCAGCTGGTGGCGAATCGGCGTGCCGGTCACTTCCGTGCGCACTCGCGGAAAAAAGGGCGCGCATTCCTTAAACCCGAGCAGAACGGCGCGAACCATTCGCGCCGTTAACCGATTCGCTTTTCCCGGTATCGCATTCGCTTCGTGAATGAAGGTCGGAATGCCGCGCATCTTGCCGGCGAGCACCGGCGCGGTGGAAGTAAAGCCTCCCATCCCGAGAACGACGTGCGGTTTGAATTTCCGGTAGATGCCGCCGCAAAGCGAAAGGCTTTCGCTGAAGCGACAGAGGAAACCGAGGATCGCAGGCGAAAATGGCGAAGGCAATCCAACCGTCGGCAGTTTGTGAAATTTGAAATCGGCGCGGCCCGAAAGCGCCAACGCGTCTATTTCCTTTTCGGAAACGAAGAGCATCACTTCGTGACCGCGGGCGCGCAGAACTTCCGCGACAGCGAGCCCGGGAAACAAAT
>DASXNS010000190.1:0-1561 GCA_036494865.1 Chthoniobacterales bacterium
TGCGAAACGAAAGCGCGATCTCGGGACGGCACTGGAAAATCTCTACCAGTTCTTGAATCTCATCGGCTTCGTCTCGCTGCTGCTCGGTGCGGTCGGCGTCGCCAGCGCGATCCAGGCGCACTTGGAACAGAAGCGCAGGACCGGCGCGATTTTGCGCTGCCTCGGCATGTCCGCCGCCGGAACTGTTTCGGTTTATCTGGTCCAAACGGCGGCAATGGGTCTGATCGGGGCAAGCTTTGGCGCGATTCTCGGAGTCGCGATGCAACGGATTTTCCCTCGCGTTCTCCAGACCTTTTTGCCGCTGTCGATCCCGGCCACGCTGGCCTGGCAACCAATCTTGCGCGGCGTGGCGGTCGGTTTTGCCATCTGCATTCTCTTCGCGTTGCCGCCGCTGCTGCGTTTTCGTTCGCTGTCGCCTTTGCGCGTTTTTCGCGCTGGAACCGATCTCGAATCGAGCTCAGTCCGCCGCGACCCGCTTCTCTGGCTTATCTACGCATTGATCGCCGCGGGCGTGACAGCGTTTTCCATCTCGCAAACGGAGACGGTGAGGCGCGGCTTGTTTTTCTCAGCCGCGCTCTGCATCGCGCTCGGGATTTTTGCCGGCGCCGCCGCGCTGATGATTGCAGCTCTTCGGAAATTTTTCCCGCGCAACTGGAGCTTCGTCCTCCGCCAGGGCCTGGCGAATCTCTACCGACCGCACAACAGGACTTTGCTCCTCACCCTCTCGTTAGGCTTGGGCACTTTTCTTCTTCTGACCCTGTATCTGACTCGCGATGTTTTGCTCGCGCAGTTCCAATCCGTCGGCGCGAAGAGTGAGGCGAATATTTTCCTCTTCGACATTCAGCCGGATCAAAAGGCGGGGGTCGCGGAGATCGTGCGGGCCAGTGGGCTTCCAGTGATTCAGGAAGCGCCCATCGTGACGATGCGGCTGGCGGCCATCAAAGGACGGAAAACAGAGGAGATTCTGGCCGACCCGCAGCGCAAAATTCCCGAATGGGAATTGGCGCGTGAATACCGCTGCACCTACCGCGAGCAATTATCCGACACAGAAAAAATTACGCGCGGAAAATGGATTGGTCGCGTGGATTATCATCCTGGCGGCACAGTTCCGATTTCGCTCGATGCTGAAATCGCGAAAGACTTCGACGCGAAAATCGGCGACGAATTGATTTTCAATGTCCAGGGCGTGCTGATCAAAACGACCATCGCCAGCTTGCGCCGCGTCGATTGGAAACGGTTTCAGACAAATTTCTTTGTCCTTTTTCCGGCCGGCGTTTTGGAGAACGCGCCAACGTTTCACGTCCTCATCAGCCGCGTGCCGACGCCGGCTGATTCCGCGCGGCTGCAGAATGCAGTGGTGGCGAAATATCCAAACGTCTCCGCGATTGATCTGACCTCGGTGATTCAAACGGTGGATTCGATTTTGAGCAAAGTCGCGCTGGTGATCCGGGTAATGTCGCTCTTCACGGTCGGGGCCGGGCTGATTGTGCTCGCGAGCACGATTTGGAGCAGCCGATATCAAAGATTGCAGGAAAGTATTTTGCTGCGCACCCTCGGCGCC
>DASXNS010000191.1:0-3390 GCA_036494865.1 Chthoniobacterales bacterium
AGGGAGATCAACTTCGCGCGCCAATTGTTCAGGATCAGTTTCTTCATAAGTTCCTTGGAGCAGAATTTCGCCGATGCGTTTGCGGAATGTTTCCGGAGTAAAATTCCTCTCGATCCGCCGCCGGTGACAGATGGAGATTCCGCCAGTCTCTTCCGAAACGACCACCGCGATCGCGTCTGATTCCTCAGTGATTCCAAGCCCGGCCCGATGGCGCAGGCCAAGGCTCCGGTCCAGCGTCTCGCGTTGGCTTACGGGAAAAATACACGCCGCTGCGGCCACGCGACCATTGCGCACGATCACTCCGCCATCGTGCAGCGCCGCTTTCGGATGAAAAAGCGTCAGGAGAAGCTCGACCGAGAAAATGGAATCGATAATCACGCCGGTTTCTTCGTAAACCCGAATCGATGTATCGCGCTCGATCGCGATCAGCGCGCCGAATTGTTTATTCGCGAGCTGAGTGACAGCTTCGGCAATATCGTGCACGGTCTCACGCTTTTCACTGGTGAGGGAAAAAATTGGATGGCCGCCGAGCTCGGCCAGGCCGCGCCGTAATTCCGGCTGAAAAATTACGACGAGCGCGACAGCGAGAAACACCGAGAAGCTGCGGATGATCCAGCCGATGACGACGAGATTCAGCAACTGCGAAATCAAGGTCAGGGTCAAAAAAACGATCGCCAGCCCGGTCAAGACTTTGGCGCCGCGCGTCCCGCGAAAGTAAAGGTAGCCGTAATAAATTCCGACACTGAGTAAGATAATCTCGAACAGACTTCGCCATCTTCCGATCCAGAGCTGCACGATTTGCTGTGTCATGTCGCTGTCTCGAGAATTTTTTCTGTCACGCGTAAAGCGGCGACGTTTTCCTTCACATCGTGAACACGCAGGACTTGTGCCCCTCGCTCGCGCAGCATCGCCGTGAAGGCAATCGTCGGCGCCAGGCGATCGCTCATTACCTCCGAGCCGATCATCTTTCCGAGGGAAGATTTGCGCGACATGCCGATAACAATCGGGCGATCATCAATCCGGAGCCGCGGCAGATTAGCGACCAGCGCGAGATTGTGCTCAACCGTTTTACCGAAGCCGATGCCCGGATCAAACGCGATGGCCATGGAATCAATTCCACACTCTAGGGCGAGCGCATATTGTTGTCGAAAAAAATTAAGCACGTCGGCCACGACATCGTCATAGTGCGGATTCTTCTGCATGGTTCGGGGCGTTCCTTGCATGTGCATGATGATAAAAGCGGCGTTTTTTCCCGCCACGAGTTTCATCATCTTGGGATCCGATCGGCCACCGCTGATGTCGTTAACGATGGCGGCCCCCGCATCCAGCGCCGCGCGCGCGACCTCCGCCTTCATCGTGTCGATCGAGATGAAAGCAGAAACGCTCTCGCGCAATTTCGCGATCACTGGCAGAACGCGATTGAGTTCCTCTTCCGCCGAAACAGCATCAGCTCCCGGTCGCGTCGATTCTCCACCCACATCGATGATCTGCGCTCCTTCCGCCGCCATTTGTTTTCCCCGCGCGATCGCCTTCTCCGCCGTAAAAAATTCGCCGCCGTCGGAGAAGGAATCGGGAGTAAGGTTGAGGACTCCCATGATCATGGCGTGGCGGGATAAATCGATCGCGCGGCCAGAAATTTTCCAGAGCGTCGCAGCCATCGAGGATGAGACTATCATGGCGCTTTGTTTATTCGACTGAGTGCGGTTCGGATTGCGCTTGGGCAGTTCTCGGGGAGAGTGAGCGGCGGTTGAGCAGGCGCGAGCGCGTCAATTGCCGCCGCAAAATTGTGAAGTCAGAAAATTATCAGCTGCGCGAGCAGATCCTCCAATTGCTAAGTGCGCCGAAATACCGGCCGCTCGATAAGGTTGAGCTGGGCAAAGCGTTGGGGCGCAAAAGCGGAGTGCGCATGCGATTGAACGAGACGTTGCGTGAGCTCGAACGAAGCGGCGAAATCGCCCGCATTCGGAAAAATCGTTACGTCCTGCCATCCGAAGCCGATCTGGTCACCGGGACGTTGCAGGTTCATCAGGCGGGTTACGCATTTCTTTCTCGCGAGAAACCCGGCGAACAGGATCTCTTCATCGCGGCGGAAAATACCGGCACTGCGATGGATGGCGATCGGGTAGTGGCGCGGATCACGCGTGACGAGCGCTATGCGCGTCCCCGCGCCCGGGAGCGCAGCGAAGGACGCGTCATTCGCATTCTCGAACGCGCGCACGATTCGTTAGTCGGCACCCTGCAGCAATCGAAGAATTTTTTCTACGTTGTGCCGGACGATCCGCGCGTCGTCCATAATGTTTACGTCCAAGTCCCTCCTTCGCCGGCGTGGCCGAAACCTCCGCAGATTGGCGACAAAGTAGTGGTCCGTCTCGAGCCGTGGGAATCGCGCCACGTCAATCCCGAGGGCCAGATCATCGAGATTCTCGGTCCAAGTTCCGCGCCGGGCGTGGACATGCTTTCGATCATTCGGAAGTATCATTTGCCGACGGAATTTCCCCAGGCCGTTCTCGATGAAGCCGAAAAAATTCCGGAGAATATCGATCCGCAAATGTTCGAAGACCGCGAGAATTTGCGAGATCAATTCATCGTCACGATCGATCCCGACGATGCCCGCGATTTCGATGACGCGATTAATGTCGAGCGCGTTCCGGGCGGCGGCTGGCGCCTCGGTGTTCATATCGCCGATGTCGCCAGCTACGTGGAACCGGGCAGCGCGCTTGATCGTGAAGCCGGCAAGCGCGGCAACAGCGTTTATCTGCCGGACCGTGTCTTGCCGATGTTGCCGGAGCGTTTGAGCAACGGCGTGTGCAGTTTGAAGCCGAGCGTCAATCGCCTGGCGCATTCTGTTTTTATTGAGTTCTCAAAGGACGGCCGGACGAAAAATTGCCGCTTCGCCAAGACCGTGATCCGGAGCTCCCGGCGCCTTACTTACCGCGAAGCTCACGCTATTCTACGCAGTTCGCCTAACGACCAGTTAGGTGAACGGCTTCACGTCGCCTGGGAATTAGCTTCGCTCCTGCGACGGAAGCGATTCGAACAAGGCTCGCTCGATCTCGACTTCCCGGAAGTAAAAGTGCGCCTGGATGAAGAGGGCAAACCGATCCTCCTGGAACGAATAGAGAACGACGAATCGCACCAGCTGGTCGAAGAGTTCATGCTGGCCGCGAACGAGGCAGTCGCGCGTGAGCTCAAGAATCGCTCCATTCCCACCATTTATCGCGTCCACGAAAATCCCGATCCGGAAAAACTGAAAGAGTATCGCGAGCTCGTCCTCAGCTACAACTACAAGGCCGGCGACCTAACGAATCGCGCGGAATTGCAGCGCCTTCTTGCTTCGCTTGCCGGCAAACCCGAGGAACAGGCACTCAAGATCGGACTCTTGAAAAGCCT
>DASXNS010000192.1:0-7813 GCA_036494865.1 Chthoniobacterales bacterium
TGCCTGGAGAAAATCGCCGGCGCGGAATTTTCGCAAGCCTTCCTCGTAACTCTCGAGCCGCTTCAAAAATTCCTGATCACCCGCCTCGCTCCGCAATCCGAGCAAAGCGAAGATTTCGATCGGCTCCGTTTTTCCTTTCACCTGCACAAGCGCGACGCCGCGGAGCTGAAATTCATCCCGGATCAAATCAGCCGCTCGTGCTCCGACAAGAACATCGACGCCATAGGTGCGGGTGAGAGCTTCGAGCCGCGAGGCCAGGTTGACTGGATCGCCGATCACAGTCGGATCGGCTTTTTCCTGCGAGCCGATGTTGCCTCCGAGAACGTCGCCGTGATTGATCCCAATCCCGATCGCAAAAGGCGCGATGCCCTGCGTTTTCCATTCCTGGTTGAGCGCCGCCAGCTCGCGCCGCATCGCCAGCGCCGCTCGCGCGCAGGATTTCGCGTCCTCCGCGACGCCGCGACTGCTCACATTCCCCCAAACCGCCATGACCGCGTCGCCGATGAATTTATCCAGAGTGCCGCCGTTCTCGAAAACAGCGGCGGTCATGCGGCTGAGATATTGGTTAAGTTGTTTGACCAGCGCTTCCGGATCCGCGCTTTCGGTCATGGCCGTGAAGCCGACGATGTCGGAAAATAGAATTGTCGCCGGAATGCGCACGCCGCGCAGGCTGCTGTAGAAGCTATCGGGATTATCGAGAATTTCTTTCACCAGATTTTTCGAAACGTAACGTTCGAGTGTCCGGCGAGTGCGCATTTTCTCGATCCGCTCCAGGACATACTCGAAACCTAACGAGAGGAATCCGGCGACCAGAAACGCGATCAGCACGGGCACGAGTGCGATCAGCAAACCGGCGCGATCGCAAGCAATCCGGGAGAACGCCAGGAAAGCAGCCGAAAAGAGAAGCAGCGCCAGGAAAGAAACGAGCGGCCGCCTAACGAGTGCAACAAAGGCCCAGGCCACAATCCCCGCGGCGCAAACCAGAAAGAGATCGATTACCTCCGAAGTGTTGCGGAGAAATTCGTGGTCCATTGCGGCTGCGATCGCTTCCAAATGCAGAACGGGACCAGGCGTGGCCGGTTCCATCGCGGTCGCGACGAAATCGTGGATTACCTGGGCGGAAGCGCCGACGATCACGACTTTGCTCTTGAAGAATGCGCCATCCGCGTAATTGGCGTGCCAAAGCTTCGGATCGAAAACTTGGTAGAGCGGCCGCGGAGGGTAGGCGTTATTTTCGCTGAACCGGAACGGGTGTTGTTTCTGATCGCGAGGGACATCAGCCGCGTGCCCGAGTTTCTCGAGAGCGCGAGCTGAGAAAGATGCAAAGACTTGCTCGCCCGGAAAAGATTTCAGCCCGCTCAACTCGCGTTCGGATCTGGTGAAATAAATTCCGCGGACTATTCCATCCAACGAATCCGGCCAAAAATTTACAAAACCAACGCGATCGTCCGCCAGCCCGGGCGGCGGAATTACCAGCTCGTTAGGCAGGATGATCTGATGAGCCTCGCCCACATCGATGTTCGCACCCACGACCACGCGATCGCGATAGCGGTCCAGTGCGCCGCGCAGCGCGGGATCGCCATCGTTAGGCGGATTAAAAAGCAGGTCGAACATGACCAGGCGCGCACCGGCGCCGAAAAGTCGATCAAGGAGCAGCGCCCAGACTTCGCGCGACCACGGAAAGGGCCGCTCCGTCATCAACTGCAACGCGCGATTACCCGCCAGCTCTTCCGGCAACAATGGGGGCAGCGCGAGCGTGCTCTGGTCGATTCCGAGGAAAACAAAATCGGGACGTGTCGCTGTTTTGCGGCCTTCGCGTTGAAGAAAATTTTCGTAGTTTTGCTCCTGTCGCCAGACGGCGGAAAGGAATGGAACGCTCGGGAAAAAATGGACGGCGATGATCACACCGGAGCAGAGCGAGCAAATCGCCGCCACCACCCAACGCCGATGACGGCTGAGCCAATCCATGCCGCGGATTTTAGGAGCGAGCGCACGCTCGGCCAATCCAATTAATCGCGATCGGATCTTGCGCCGCTATGCTGTCATCCCGAGCCGGTGAAAAGTACTTCTTAACGAGCTGCGTTTGCATCCACTCGGAAGCCGGCTAGCTTTCCGGCCCGCGAACGCCGAAAGCGCCGCGACGATCTGCTCACCTGGCCGCGTGTAAATTCGCGGCCGACTCAGCGAATGAGGTCGTGCAGATCACTAATTGAAACAACAATTCGCTGAACGAGGAATCTCGCGCCGCGGGATAAAAACAAAATGCCAAGAGCCACTAATGCCCCGGCCAGCCGGGAGCGACGCAAACGTGTCCTGGATCAGGCCAAGGGTTATCGCGGCCGCCGTTCCAAACTTTTTCGTTACGCGAAAGACGCGACGATGAAGGGAAAATATTGGGCCTATCGCGATCGCAAAACGCGCAAGCGCACATTCCGTTACCTCTGGATCCAGCGCCTGAACGCGGCCGTCCGCGCGCAAGGCCTCACCTACAGCCGTTTCGCCGAAGGCTTGAAAGCGGCGAACATTGGACTTGACCGCAAAATTCTTTCCGACCTCGCGATCACTGATGAAGCGACGTTCAAAGGAATCGTCGAGCAGGTGAAAACCGCGCTGGAAAACAAGGCGAAATCCAAGAAGGCGGCTTAGGCGTTCCAGCATTCCACGGTTTAGGACCGACGGCAGTTCGCTGAATTGGGCGTTGAACGTTGGGTATTGAACGTTGAACGTTTCTTTCCGATGAGGCACGCACTGGAAGAACTACGTCTCGCTGCATTGCGCGAGATCGACCAGGCGACTGACGAGCAAGCACTCGAAACAACGCGCGTCCGCTACCTGGGCCGCGCCGGCAGCATTTCCGCGTGGGCCGATCGGATGAAATCGCTCGGCAAAGAGGAGCGGCCGATTGTCGGCAAACTTTTTAATGAGGCGCGGAACGCGGTCGCAGCCGCCATCCAAGAAAGCGCTGAAAATTTACGCGCGGCAAAGGAAAGCAGCGAGCTGGCCAGGATCGATATCTCGCTTCCCGGCACCGCAGCCGAGCTCGGCACGCTCCATCCGCTTACTCAAATGCTGGATCGCGCCATTGGTATTTTCCGGCGGATGGGTTTCGCCTTGGCCGAAGGACCGGACGTGGAGACCGAATGGCATTGCTTCGACGCGCTCAACACCGCGCCCGATCATCCGGCGCGCAACGAGCAGGACACATTTTATTTGCCCGATGGACGATTGCTTCGCACTCACACTTCGACCGTGCAGATTCGCACGATGGAAAATGCTCCGCCGCCGATCCGTGTGATCGCTCCGGGTGCGGCCTATCGTCGCGACGAAATCGATGCGACCCACAGCGCCCAGTTTCACCAAATCGAAGGACTTTACGTGGATGAAGACGTGAGCGTCGCCGATCTCAAAGGCAGCCTGGAATTTTTTCTGCGGGAGCTTTTTGGAGCAGACGCGCAGGTCCGTTTTCGCCCGCATTATTTCCCATTCACCGAACCGAGTTTTGAAATCGACGTGAAATCGAAAGCGCTGAAGTCCGGCGAGAAATGGATTGAAGTGTGCGGCTGCGGCATGGTCCATCCCGCCGTTTTCGAGGAAGTGAACAAAGCGCGCAACGACGATGCTTACGATCCGGAAAAATGGAGCGGCTTCGCCTTCGGTCTCGGCATGGACCGGCTCGCGATGATCCTGTTCGGCATTCCCGATCTTCGTTTGTTTGCGGCCAACGATCTGCGTTTCCTGAGACAATTCGCATGAGAAGGACGGCGTTTCGATTTGCAATTCTGAGGTCCCTCGGCGCGCTGCGCCTGCCTCGCGATAGCAGCGTTCATAGATGAAGTTTTCCGTTAACTGGCTGCGCGAATTCGTCGAGCTACCTTCGAAAGTCGAAGAGCTGGCCGAAGTTCTCACTCTCGCCGGGATCGAGATTGAGAAGATCGAAAAACACGGCGCTAATTTCGACAAGGTAATCGTCGCGCAAATCACCGCTTCCGTTCCACACCCAAAGGCGGATCGGCTCAGCGTTTGCCAGGTTGATGAGGGCAGCGGTCAAACGCGCCAGATCGTTTGCGGCGCGAAGAATTATAAAGTGGGCGATAAAGTTCCGCTTGCTTTGCCCGGTGCAAATTTGCCTAACGACTTACAAATTAAAGTAAGCAAACTGCGCGGCATTGAGTCCCAAGGCATGCTCTGCAGTGGAATAGAACTCGGCTTGTCGCAGGAGAGCGAAGGGTTGTTCATTCTTTCGCCCGACGCCCAGATTGGAGCGCCGATCGGTTCCCTGTTTCCGGAAGACGCGATTTTGGATGTCGAGATCACTCCGAACCGCGGGGATTTGCTCAGTCATTTCGGGCTCGCACGGGAAATTTCGGCCCTGGTCGGGACGCCTCTCCGCGGCCCAGCCGAAGCCGGGCATTTTGGAGGAACGCCCGAGGGGGCAGGAGTACGGATCAGCGCGCCTAACGAGTGTCCGTTCTATTCAGCGCGTCGAATTGGAAACGTCAAAGTGGGGCCAAGCCCCGATTGGCTGCGTTCGAAATTGGAGTCGGTCGGTTTGCGCGCGATCAACAATATTGTCGATATCACCAACTTTGTGATGCTGGAAATCGGCCAGCCGCTGCATGCCTTCGATTCCGACAAATTGAAAGGCGAAATCAACGTCCGCCTCGCGGAAGAAAACGAGAAGTTTCTTTCGCTCGATGGAAAAACTTACTCGTTAGGTCGAAACGATCTTGTCATCGCTGACGATGTCCGCGCCGTGGCAATCGCCGGTGTGATGGGCGGCGAAGATACGGGCGTGACCGAAGCGACCAAACACGTGCTCTTGGAGAGCGCCTATTTTCGGCCGGGAAGCGTTCGGCAAACGGCGCGAAGATTAAACCTGCCGAGCGATTCAAGTTATCGCTTCGAACGCGGGGTCGATCCGGGAATGATTCTGCCCGGATCCGCCCGCGCGGCGAAATTGATTCAGGAATTGGCTGGCGGAACTGCCTCTGAGAAAATGGCGGCAGCTGGCGCACTCCCGAAAGGACCTGCAAATGTTTCGTTCCGCTACAATCGATGCGATCGCCTCATCGGTCATGCCGTTCCGCCCAAACGGGTCGATCAAATACTGGAACGATTCGGTTTGAAAAAAACGCGAGGCGCTGAAACAGAAACTTCCTGGAAGATTCCAAGCTTTCGTTCCGATCTTCAGCGGGAAGTGGACCTCATCGAAGAAGTTGTGCGCGTGTTTGGAATCGAACGCGTTCCGGTGCGAGACCGCAGTCGGTTCACGCCGGAATCGGTAGCGGACCGCAGTTACGATTTCGAATCGGCCTTGCGCCAGCGGCTCGTCGCCAGCGGAATCTCCGAAGCGCGCACCTCTGCCTTGATTCCGCGCAAGACCGATCTGTTCGGCAGCGGCGCGCTCGAAGTGCGTAATCCATTGAGCGAAGATCACGTCGCGCTCCGCCCCTCGTTGCTTTCGGGTCTGCTTGATGTTCTCGCGCGCAACCTGCGCAATGGCGCGTCCAGCATTCGTCTCTTCGAATTGGGCCGGGTCTTTTCACCGCCGGCCGCGCTAGAAAAAAGAAATCTCGCTCTGGTTTTTTCTGGCGAGATGGCGAGCAAAGCGCATTGGCGCGCGGCGTCACGCCGGCTCGATCTTTTCGATTTGAAAGGCGTCATCGAGAGGATCGGGATTGATCGGCTTTCCTTTCGACGCTCGGAACGATCTGGTCTGTCGTTAGGCGCGGATGTTCTGAGCGGTGAGACCGTGATCGGATTTCTCGGTCAACTTTCCGCTCAACGCGCCGAAACAATCGGCGCTCATGGCGCGATCTTGCTCGCCGAGATCGAAATTAGATCGGAGATGATGGCGAGTCATGGGGCTGTGATCTTCAAGGAAATCGGAAAATTTCCGTCGGTCAGACGCGACATTGCGATGATCGCTCCGGAAAAATTGAGTAACGCGGAGATCGTGGCGACGATCGAAGAAGCGCGAGAGCCACTTCTTACCAGGATCGAACTGTTCGATCTTTTCAGCGGAAACGATGCGGCCGGCTTGGGGGTGGGGAAAAAGTCGCTGGCATATACGTTGACATATCGCGACAGAAATCGGACACTGACAAGTGAGGAAGTGACCGTGGCCCACGCGAGAGTTCGCGAGCGCTTGGAACGGGAATTGCGGGTGGAGCTGCGGGAATAGTTCTTTGATAGGGGTTGAGAGTTTTTGATTGAGGGTTGGGATGAAAACCAGTGTTTTTCGCTCAACTCTCAATCGAGAACTCTCGACCATTTACCCTGCGGTGTTCGAGATTTACAGGTGTGATTCCCGAACCGATATTTCAATAGCTATAGGAGGCTTGGTCGCATTGGGAACATGACATGCCTTAATTGGAAGTCAGAAGCTCTTGCGGCGGTCATCCGCCCGTTACCGAAAGGGAACGGGACATCCGCCTTAACGGCATCTGCGGGGTAATAATTTCGGAAGCGCCCGGATCGAGGATTTGATCCGGGCGTTTTTGTTGGGCTCGATCGTGCAGGAGAAATCTCGCACAAAGTTCCCGAGGATCACGTAGTCGCAGTTCGACGCCGGAGTTCCGCAAACGATTTGAAAATTGCGCCGGAACAAGCAAGCTGCGCGAGCATGCGCGCGATTCTCGCTCTCGAAGATGGCCGAATTTTCGAGGGAGAATCTTTTGGCGCGACGGGCACCAGCGTCGGCGAGATTTGTTTTAACACTTCCATGACCGGTTACCAGGAAGTGCTGACCGATCCTTCGTATCGCGGCCAGATCGTGGCGATGACCTATCCGCTGATCGGCAATTACGGGACGAATGCGCTTGATCAGGAAAGCCGCGAGCCGCATGTGCGCGGATTTGTGATTGAAGAATTGAGCGAGATTTCCAGTAGCTGGCGATCGGAAATTTCGCTCGAAGATTATTTGCGCCGCTGGGAAATTCCCGGTGTGCAAGGGATCGATACCCGCGCGCTGACCCGCCACCTGCGCGAGCGCGGCGCAATGAAAGCTTGCCTAACGAGTGAGACGCTCTCGGAAAAAGAATCGATCCAGCGGGCCATCGACGGCGAGGGCGTAATCGGAATGGATTACGTCCGCGAAGTTAGCACCGCGAGCGCCTACGACTGGGATGGGGCGGCTCAGCTGAGCACCAACTGGTCGGTCGCCAGCGGCAACGCCGACGAAGTCATCCGGCAAAAGTTGCCGCCGGTGCGCCGTCGAATCGTTGCGTTCGATTATGGAATTAAGGAAAACATCCTGCGCCGGCTGCGTCAGAATGGTTTCGCGGTCACCGTTGTGCCAGCCGCCACGACCGCTGATGAAGTTCTCGCCTTGAATCCGGACGGTGTTTTTCTCTCCAACGGTCCAGGTGATCCTTCCGTCCTCGATTATGCCCACGAATCGCTCCGCGGTTTGATGGGAAAAAAACCGATCTTCGGAATTTGCCTCGGCCATCAAGTGCTCGGCTATGCGGTTGGTGGCAAAACCTTCAAACTAAAATTCGGTCATCGCGGCGGCAATCAACCGGTGAAAGATTTGCGCACGGGGAAAATCGCGATCACATCGCAAAATCACGGCTTCGCGGTCGATGCGGATTCGCTGCCGCCGGAGATGGAAGTGACCCATATTAATTTGAATGACGGGACGGTGGAAGGGATGCGCCATCGCGAGCTTCCGGTCTTCAGCGTGCAATATCATCCGGAGGCCGCGCCCGGCCCGCACGATGCCGGCTATTTTTTTTCTCAATTCGCCGAGCTGATCGATGGCGCGAAAAAGTGAGCCGCGATTTACATTTTTCGCAGCGCGATCACTTCG
>DASXNS010000193.1:0-1714 GCA_036494865.1 Chthoniobacterales bacterium
CGATCGAATAAGGACCGACCTCTACATCGGCCCCAAGCTCCGCCTTTTTATCTACCAGCGCTGTCTTGTGAATTTTCAAAGCACGCCGGCCTCCTTGAAACTGAAATAAGGCAATCGCCCTTCCGCCGGTGCGCCAATGATGATGTGATCGAGCAGCTTGATCTGCAAAAGCTCGGCTGCTTCCGCCAAACGACTTGTTAGGCTGTGGTCCGATTGGCTGGGCGATGGATCACCCGAAGGATGGTTGTGCACCACGATCACCGCATAAGCCGATGAAATTACCGCGGGCCGAAAAACATCGCGGGGATGCGCGATGCTTTCGTTCACACTGCCGCGCGAAACTTCCTCCATCCGGAGCAAATGGTAGCGAGTGTCGAGAAGAAGAACGCGAAGCGACTCCTTGTGCAGCGTCCGCATTTCGGCCGAGAGAAGATCATGCACTAATTCGGGTGAATCGATTTTCTGGCGCGACAAACGCTCGCTCGCCAGCCGCTGGCCCAGACCGAACGCAGCCACGAGCTGGATCGCTTTCGCTTCGCCGATCCCTCGAATGGCCGCAATTTCCTGGACCGTGCAGCGGCTCAATCCCGAGAGCGAGCCATGGCGTTCCAAGAGTTGACGCGCAACCTCGACGGCGTTTGCTCCGGGCAATCCGGTGCGGAGTAAAATCGCGATCAACTCCGGATCAGTCAGCGTGGCTGCGCCGCGAGCGAGCAATTTTTCACGCGGCCTCTCTTCCTGCGGCATCTCGCGAATTTTTGTTTGAGCCATGCGGAGAGCTCGAGGCGCCGATTGGGCCGGCCCATTCTGCTAAACACGAAATTGATCCAGCAATTCACGAAGCGCATCGCCGAAGTGGAAAAGCGAATCGGTATATTGATTGGAGGAGAGCGATTCGAGTTCGCGCTGGGCGTCGCGCACCAATTCTTCGCCGGCGTCGACCGAAGTTTTTAACGCGCCATTGGGAGCGTCCATCTTCAGCAGCTTGCTGATCGCGCTCGACTTCTCCTCGAGAATCAACTCGCAATAACGTTCCCGTTCGGCCGAGGGTGCCGAGCCGAGCAGCATCAGCACCGGCAGCGTCATTTTCCCTTTGCGCAAATCGGTGCCGAGGGTCTTTCCGATATCGCTTTCGTTCCCGGCGATATCGAGACAGTCATCGTAAATTTGGTAAGCCGAGCCGAGCTTCCTTCCAAAATCTTTCAACGCGCGGGTTGTCTCCGGATCCGCGCCATTGAGCACGGCACCCAGCTCAGCACCTGCGGCGAAGAGCGCACCCGTTTTCATCTCAATGATGCGGAGATAATTTTCAATACCGAGATGTAAATCAAAACTCCGTTGCGTTTGAATGATTTCCCCGGAGCAAACCTCGCGCGCCGCCCGCGCGATCGTGCGGCTGATTTCCGCGTTGTCGAAATTCGTCGAGAGATTTAGCGCCTGCGCGAAAAGGCAATCGCCCAAAAGCACGCTCAATGAATTTCCCCAGCGTGCGTTCACGGTCGGCTGCGCGCGTCGCCGTTCCGCTTCGTCCATAATGTCGTCGTGGACAAGGGTGGCGATGTGGATCAACTCCACGATCACCGCCAGATCGACATGGGCCGAAGTGATCGCGCCGGTGGCGCCCCCGCTCAGCAGCGCAACCAGGGGCCGCAAGCGTTTGCCGCGCCCGCCGATCGCGTAAGCCACGTAACCTTCAATCGCCGGATCGAACGCC
>DASXNS010000194.1:0-1790 GCA_036494865.1 Chthoniobacterales bacterium
AGTGGGCGCCTATAATGTCAGCGGCGAATTTGCGATGGTCAAGGCGGCAGCGGCGAACGGCTGGATCGAAGAGAAGCGCATCGCTCTGGAGATCTTAACAGCGATCCATCGCGCCGGCGCGAGCATCGTGCTCACCTATCACGCAAAAGATGCGGCACGCTGGTTAAAAAATTCCTGAGTCGAAAAGCGTTTACCGTGGGAATCGATGAGTTCACCCAAACAAGTTAAAATGCAGCGGCCTCGCTCCGAGGAAATATTCCGTCGCGCGAAAGACGTGCTCGTCGGTGGCGTGAACAGCCCGGTGCGCGCGTTTCGCGCTGTCGGCGGAGAACCGATTGTTGTCGATCGAGCCGCGGGCGCGCGGCTGTGGGACGCTGATGGCAACGAATACATCGATTACGTCTGCTCGTGGGGAGCCCTGATTCTGGGCCACGCGCATCCCAAAGTCGTTCAAGCTATTTCCGAACAAGCCCGGCGCGGCACAAGCTACGGCATGCCGACTGAACTCGAAGTCGAACTCGCATCGCGCATCCGCAAGGCGCTTCCTTCCTGCGAAAAAGTGCGCTTTGTAAGTTCGGGCACCGAAGCGACCATGAGCGCCGCGCGACTGGCGCGCGCCGCCACAGGACGCGACCTGATCATCAAATTCGAGGGCTGCTATCACGGACACGCAGACAGTTTTCTTTCCGAAGCAGGCTCGGGCCTCGCGACGCTGGGAATCGCGGCGTGTCCCGGCGTGCCCCAGGCGCTCGCCGAACTGACACTCAATGCTCCATACAATGATCCTCTCGGAGTTGAAAAACTATTCGATTTGCATCGCGACAAAATTGCCGCGGTGATCGTCGAGCCGATCGCAGCCAACATGGGAGTTGTCCCGCCGAAACCCGGATTTCTGCAGGCCCTGCGGGAGCTCTCCTCGCGGCATGGAGCGCTGCTAATCTTCGATGAAGTGATTACTGGTTTCCGCGTGCGCTACGGCGGCGCGCAGACTGTATCTGGAATTACTCCAGACCTAACCACGCTCGGCAAAATCATCGGTGGAGGATTACCTGTGGCCGCCTACGGAGGCCGCCGGGATTTGATGGACCGCGTGGCCCCTCTCGGCCCGGTCTATCAGGCAGGCACCCTGTCCGGCAATCCGCTGGCGATGAGTGCGGGAATCGCTACGCTCGATTTGCTGGCCGAGCCCGGCTTTTACGAAGCACTGGACGCCCGGGCGAAACGCCTGGGAGACGGCATCGTTGCCGCGCTCAGCGAAACAGGAGCACCAGCCAAGACGGTCCGCGCAGGTTCGCTGCTCACCCTATTTTTCTCGCGCGAGCCGGTAACGGATTATGCCGCCGCGAAAAAATGCGACACGCAGCGATTTGCCGAATTTTTCCGCGCAATGCTCGATCGCGGCGTGTTCCTGGCCCCCTCGCAATTTGAAGCGGCATTCGTTTCCGCGGCCCACACGGATGCGGACATCGATAGTACCCTGGCCGCCATTCGTGAAAGTTTGATGGCGACGCTTGGATGAATCGCAAGAGTCATGTTCGTCAACTTCTCAGCATCAACGATGAAAGCGAGATGCGGTTTGGTTGCGCCGGGGTCCCGCCGGCGGTTTTAGTATGCCCAGCCGAGCACAAAATCGCCGGCGAGACGCCGGCGCTACGAAAAGCGCCCGATCCTGAATTCCGAGAAAATCATCTCTCGCAACGAGGAAAACGATCATGCCAGACGAACTAAGCGAACTCCAAGAAAACGCGGAACACGGCCGCGAGAACCCGTCGCTGGCCCCCATTTCCGTC
>DASXNS010000195.1:0-1946 GCA_036494865.1 Chthoniobacterales bacterium
GCCGGTCGAAATATCGTCCATGCCCTCGCCGGTTTCGGTCAGGCCATGGACAACCCAGGCGCGTTTACGGCCGAGACGCCGCAAGACATCGACCAGCACACTCGTTAGGTCAGGAGAATAGACGCCGATCAGTTGTCGGTCGGGACGCGCTGGATTTAACAACGGTCCAAGTAAATTAAAAATGGTCCGGGTGTTTTCGCGCGCCAGCCGCTGCCGCAATTCGGCGATGGCGCGAAAGGCGGGATGATATTGCCGCGCGAAAATGAAACAGAGCCCGAGCCGTTCCGCGCATTCCCGCAAAGGTTCCGGCTGCAGATCGATCGCCACCCCCAGTTGCTCGAGCACATCGGCGCTGCCGCTGCGCGAAGTCACACTGCGGTTTCCGTGTTTCACGACAACAGCGCCGCCCGCGGCCAGCACAAACATGATCGTGGTCGAGACATTGAAAAGATCGAGCCCGTCGCCGCCGGTGCCGCAAACGTCGATCATCGGCCCGGAAAGTTTGCTCGGATCGATCGACGGATCCACCGCGCGATCGATCAGTTGTTCAACAAAAAAAACAATTTCCTCCGCCGTCTCGCCTTTACGATGCAGCGCGGTGAGGAAATCCGCCTTCATGGCATCGTCGGCTGTATCGGAAAAAAGAACGCTGAGAGCGAAGGCGACGTCCCCCGCGTTCAAATCCGCACGAGCGCGAAGTTTTTCGATCAGCGCTTTCAATTCAACGGAGACGCTTTCTCCCGCAGCGTCTGCAATAAAAGTGATGAGGAATTCTCAGGCTGCTTGCGATCCCATTTCGTGCAGCCAGTGGCGATAGATCGCGGGCGAAATTTCAGAAGGCTTGATCTCGCTCCGACCGCCCCAAAAAACATTGGTGTAGGAAACCGGAATTCCACGCGTTTCCAAATGCCGATCAATTGCTTTCTTGTGCTCGAGGAGCAGCGCTTTGTCGGTGCCGTGCGCAACTGCCATGATGTTGACGTTACGGAATTCCGCTCCCGCCTCGCGCCAATAACAATGGGTGAGGATGTGATGGCGCCCGACTTCGCCGCCGGTTTCGATTTCACGGCCCGTTGGAACCGCCCAATGAAAAAGAGCGTTGAAACGCGTGACGCGGAGGCCGCTGGCGGAGGGTTTGACATGCTCGAGAAACGTCGAGAAGCGCCCGATGATTTTTCGCGCGTTGAGCGATTCGGCAATTCGATAAAATTCATCCAGAGAAAGGCCTGCTTCTTTGGCGCGAGGCAGCCAGGGCGACGGCGCAATCTCTTCCAGAGTGAACTCACGTTTCAGCGTGAGCAACACTTTCCATTCGCGGTCGCTGATTTCAGCCGCGTGCACCGGCGCCATGATTGCCGGCTCGGGCGCTTTACTTCCCGGCTCGATCGTTTTGCGCCGGACGTGCCCGACTCCCAGAGTGAAAATTCCCTTCGCCGGCATGAGCCGGAATTGATCGGCGCCAACTTTTTCGGCGAGCAACTCGCCGTGATGTTGCAGCGAAAATCCGCGTGGCACTTTCAGCGTCGTCCAAAGTTTGTAGTCCGATCCGGGAGTAATCGCGTCGGTCGAACGCAAAACGACGTGGCCGGAAAACGGATCCTGCTGCGACATGTAATCAAAGGCCGCGTCGATTTTTTCGGGCGCGATTTTCCAGGCGACGAGCGCGCCGTCGGCCAGATTAGTCGCGAGTAAAGTCTGCCGCACGCGGCGCACCGTCCCAGCCCGCAACATCGCCGCGATGCGCGCCATGACCGTTTCTGCGGCGACACCAGAGCGTCTCGCAATTTCCTCGAATGGCTCGCGGACAAATCCCTCAATTTTGTCCTCCGACACGGCGAGGATTTTCGCGTTGATCGGATCGTTGTGTTCGACCGGGAGCATCGCAGCTAAATACGCGCCGCTTAACTTGTTGTCCAATCCGGCGCTCTCTCGATTTTTTGAGCGAC
>DASXNS010000196.1:0-1520 GCA_036494865.1 Chthoniobacterales bacterium
ATGTCGCCGCCGTAACATTTCGCGGTTACGTTTTTCCGAAGCGCCGACACGCTTTCGCGCGCGATAATTTTCCCGCCAATCGCGGCTTGGATCGCCACCTGGTAGAGCTGGCGAGGGATCACTTCTTTCAGTTTCGCCGCCAGCATTCGCCCGCGGCTATCGGCGCGATCGCGATGCACGATGGTGGAGAACGCATCGACTGGCTCACCGTTGACCAGCAAATCGAGCTTCACCAGTTTGGCAGCCCGATAACCGGCATGCTCATAATCCATCGAGCCGTAGCGGCGCGTGATGCTCTTAATCTTATCGTTAAAATCGACCAGGATCTCGTTGAGCGGCAATTCGCAATGGAGCATGACGCGGCGGGTGTCGAGCGATTCGGTGTGGTCCATAACGCCGCGCTTTTCCAGAATCAACTGCAACAAATCGCCGATATTTTCATTCGGGCAAAGCACGTAAGCCTTCACGATCGGCTCGCGAATTTCATCGATCACGCTCGGATCCGGCAGATGCGCGGGGTTATCGATGAGGAGCGTTTCGCCGCGGGTGGTGAAGATTTCGTAAATCACGCTCGGCGACGTCGCGATGATATCCATGTCGTACTCGCGCCGGAGCCGTTCCTGAATGATTTCCATGTGCAGCAGGCCGAGGAATCCGCAGCGAAATCCGAACCCGAGCGCGACGGAACTTTCCGGCTGATAGACGAAGGCGGAATCGTTCAGCCGCAATTTTCCGATCGCTGTTTTCAAGTGCTCGAAGTCGCCGGTGTTGATCGGGTAAATTCCGCTGAAAACCATCGGGTGAATTTCCTGGAAACCAGGCAGCGCTTCGCGGGCCGGGTTGCGCAAATCCGTAATCGTATCGCCGATTTTGATGTCAGCCGTGCTCTTGATGTTAGCGATAAAATAACCGACGTCGCCGGCTTCCAGTTTTTTCTGCGCAAACATTTTTGGAGTGAAGACGCCCACTTCCTTGATCTCGTAGCGCGCGTCGTTGTTAATTAGTTTGACCGGCTGATCTGCTTCGATCTTGCCGGAAAAAACGCGGACATAAGCGACTACGCCGCGGTAAATATCGAAGACCGAATCGAAGACGAGGCCGCGCAAGGTTTCATCCGCGGGCTTTGCCGGGGGCGCAATTCGATGCACTACCGCCTCGAGAATTTCCTCGATGCCAATTCCCATTTTCGCGCTCGCGTCGATCGCTTCCTCGGCCGGGATGGCGAGAATTTCCTCGAGCTGCCGGTGGACCGCGGGAATGTCCGCATTCGGCAAATCGATCTTGTTGATCACCGGCACGATGGTCAGCCCTTGTTTGTGCGCCAAATGCACATTCGCCACCGTCTGCGCTTCCACGCCTTGCGCCGCATCGATGATGAGCAACGCGCCTTCGCAGGCCGCGAGCGAGCGCGAAACTTCGTAAGCGAAATCGACGTGCCCGGGCGTATCGAGCAAATTCAGCCGGTATTTTTTTCCCGACTTGCTGGTGTAGCTCATCGTGACTGGATGGGCTTTGATCGT
>DASXNS010000197.1:0-3384 GCA_036494865.1 Chthoniobacterales bacterium
AAGCATCGATGTAAAATTTGTAAGGCGTGTCGGGAAAAACGACCGAGCCAATGTCGCGGCCTTCCATCACGACATCGTAATCGCGAGCAAAGGCGCGCATCTTCGCCACCAGGATTTCGCGCACGCGCGCCACGCTGCTGACGAGGGAAACATCCGCGTTCACTCGATCGTCGCGGAGATGGGCGGCGGGATCGCGGCCGTCGATCAAAATGCGCGAGCCATCGCGATTCATCTCGCAATCAATGCGGGAAGTTTCGAGCAAATGGGCGATGGCGCTGCCGTCTTCCGGAGGAATCGCGCGCTCCAAAACATGCCAGGTGACGGCACGATACATCGCGCCGGAATTTACGTAACGAAAACCAATTTGCCGGGCTAACTCGCGCGCGACGCTGCTCTTGCCCGACGCGGCCGGGCCGTCGATCGCCACCACCCGATGCGGAGCGGCAACGGTCACGACAGAAAAACGCGGCGCTCGCGCTGCCGGCGCACGCTCATTCTTCGTCTTCGTCCTCGCGGCTCGGCGTGAGCGAGCTGATCACTGGAGTCGTTAGGCGGGTTCGTTTTGTGTTCACGAATTCGTCGAGCGCGCGCTCGAAGCTGGGATACGATTCGCGCACGCACTCGGCTTCCTGCACGATCGTTTCGCCTTCGGCAAACATCCCCGCGATCGCGAAAGCCATCGCGATGCGGTGATCGCCGAAGCTCGGCAGCCGCGCGCCGCGCAAAGGGGCGCGGCCATGAATTTCCAAGCCGTCGCTCAGCTCGATAACTTGCGCGCCCATCGCTCGCAAATTATGCGCGATCGCCGCGATCCGATCGGTTTCCTTGATGCGCAATTCCTGCGCGTGACGAATGATGGTGGTGCCGCTGGCGAGAGCACCGGCGACGGCGAGGATCGGCAATTCATCGATGAGCTGTGGAATTTCTTTGCCTTGAATAACGGTGGCTTTGAGCGGAGCCCCGGTGACTTCCACGGTGCCGCGCGGCTCGACCTGATCGACTTCCTCGATTGCTTCGCGGACTTGCGCGCCCATCCGCACGAGGACGCCGAGGAGCGCGGTGCGGGTTTCATTCAATCCAGTGTGGCGCACGAGGAGATGACCGCCGGGTTGCGCGGCGGCAGCGACCAGCCAAAATGCCGCCGAAGAAATGTCGCCCGGAATTTGAAAATCGCGCGACTCGGGAACCTGATCCCCGAAAACGCTGATCGCGCCATCTTCTTCGCGCACAGTGCGGACCAGAAAATAATTCAACATCAGCTCGGTGTGATTGCGGCTGATCGCCGGCTCGAGCACGGTCGTTTTTCCTTTAGCGAAAAGTCCAGCGAGAAGAAGCGCGCTTTTCACCTGGGCACTGGCCATGGTGAGTTCGTGGCGATGCCCGCGGAGTTTTACTCCGTGAATTTTTACCGGCGCGGTGTCGTTCGGTCCCTCCGCGGCAATGCTCGCGCCCATTTTGCGGAGCGGCGCGATCACGCGATCCATCGGGCGGGTGGAAAGAGTGGAGCCGCCGACGAGCCGGCTGTCGAAACTTTGGCCGGCAAGCAAACCGGCGAGGAGGCGCATGGTCGTCGCGGAATTTCCGCAATCGATCTCGCCGGCCGCCGCGGTCAACAATCGTTTTTTTCCGTGGACGATGAGCATGTCGGGCTCGGGCTGCTCGATCTTGATCCCGAGCATGCGCATTGCTTGGACGGTGCGCATGCAATCATCGCTGGGGAGGAAGCCGCGCAAAACGCAGACGCCATTAGAAAGCGAAGCGATGATCGCGGCGCGGTGAGAAATGCTCTTGTCGCCCGGCACCGTTATTTCCGCGTCAATGCGCGGCGCCCGTTTAACGCGGAATTCCATACGACACTCTTATTTGATTCGGCTGAAGCAATCGCGCGGGCGCAAAAAAAAGATCGCGACGCGCGACGCTCAGCATCGGGAGAATCGGCGGGCTTGTCCAGTGTCGCCCGCCAGGGCGGAGTTACGGAACGAGAAAGATTTTTCCAGTGTAGGGATCTTTGACTTCCGTGCCGGGAGGAAATCCGCGCACGTCCACGTAGCCTTGATTAGGAGCGAAGGGACTGGTGACAAAGCCGGCTTTATTTGGAACGGGAATTCCATAGGGAATGTCGCCTCTGGTCGGTTTTGCCTGGGCAGCGGGAGCGGCGGTTTGTGGCGCCTCTTCCCGCGCCGTTTCCATCGGGGCCGGCGGCGGAGGACCATTCTCATTGTAAGGCTGCGGCTGGGGCGGATATTGACCCTGCTGATCCGGTGCGGGATATCTCGAAACGCGATGACGCGTCGTCCGCACCGGCGGTTCGTCCTCGCAGGCTGGGAGGAAAACCAGAGCGGCGAAAAGAGCGAGCGAGAGCGAAAGTTTCATAGAGTGGGTTCGACGAAGGTGTGTCGGTTGTAATTCATTGTGTGCTCGCTGACAACCGCTAATTAGCCGCGATCTGTGCGCTCACCATTCACGACCTGACGCCAGTTTTCAACCCTGCGAAAAAATACATTTTCGCAACCCTTCGTTTCCGAATCAAAAGAGGAATGGACAAAAAACCGATCGAGTTAATCCTCGCCGTCGATGACGATACGACCAGCCGGAAATTGCTCGTGCGCATTTTGTCCGGGGCCGGTTTCGCCTGCATGGAAGCGGCGAACGGAGCCGATGCGCTGAAATGCATTGAGGTGGCGCATCCCTCTCTTTTGCTGCTCGATTTTGAAATGCCGGGCATGAATGGCGCGGACGTGCTGAAGCGATTGCGGCGAGATTCCGATCCGGCGATTTCGCAAATGCCGGTGATCATGCTGACGGGCCACGGCGGCGAGGAAAGTGAAGTTCTGTGCCTCGAGGCGGGTGCGGATGATTTCGTCACGAAGCCGATCAATCAGGCGGTTCTGCGGGCGCGAATCGAAACGCAATTGCGGCTGCGCTCGATGCGGCGGCAGTTGCAATCGCAGAATGATGAGCTGGAAGCGTGGCGGCAGAATTTGGAGCGCGACCTCGCCGCGGCGCGCCTAACCCAACAATCTCTCATTCCGCAGAACCCGCTGGTCTTGCCCGGTTGGGAAATAGCGGCGTTCTATCAACCGGTGATCCAGGTGGGCGGCGACATTTATGGATGGCTGCGAATGGTGGATGGCCGGACGTTATTTTGGATCGCGGACGCGACTGGCCACGGTGCTTCCGCCGCGCTCATAACGACATTGGCGAAACTTCTTTTTCACCACGGCGCGGTCGAACACGATCAGCCGAGTAAAATAATGGAAGCGGTGAACAAAGATTTCCGCAGCATCTTCGGCGCCCGTTCGTTCATGACCGCGATGTGCGTCGCGCTCGATCCAAAAAAAGGACGGGCCAGTGTGGTCGGCGCGGGACATCCGCCGTTGCTGG
>DASXNS010000198.1:0-3566 GCA_036494865.1 Chthoniobacterales bacterium
ATCTCGGCGAGGGCGCCACGCACTCGCACCAAATCGATGTCGATACTGCTCAAGAGCGCGAGCGCTTCGCCTTTCGCCGCGTCGGTCACCCCGATCACCGCGATCACGCGATCGGATTGGGCATCGGTATCCAGCACCGAAATGATTTTCTGTTCGATCGTTTCGTGCGGAACCATCTCGCCTCCAATTTTCGAAAAGCGCGAGAGCCTGCCTTCGATGTAGAGGAACCCATCTTCATCGAAACGACCGATGTCACCGGTCTTGAACCAGCCTTCGCGGAGCACCTCGGCGGTTAGCTCTGGGGCGTCGAGATAGCCTGCGAACACATTCGGCCCGCGCAACCAGAGCATGCCGGTCTCATGCAGAGTTTTCTTTCCGCCTGTTTCCGGATCGCGAATTTCAGCGGCGATCCCGGGCAGCAATTTTCCGGTGGAACCGAGACGATTCGTTGGTTGAATATTTTGCGCCCGCCCGGCCGTCTTTGCTTCCGGCAGATTCACGCTCACCGCCGGCGACGTCTCAGTAAGCCCATATCCCTGCAGCACCTCTTTGCCGAAGCGCGCCGCGAATCTCTTCGCGAGTTCATCCGGCAGTTTTTCCGCTCCAGTGATTAGCAAACGGAGGCTGCGCAGTTGCGCTGGCTCGGCTTTCCGCAGATAAGCGCGCAGAAATGTCGGGGTCGCCAGCATGAAAGTGACGGCATGCCGCTCCACCAGGCTCGCGATTTTCCCAGCTTCCAACGGATTGGGATAGCTGACGGTGCGCACTCCTTCGATCAATGGATACCAGAGCGTCACCGTGCAACCGAAGCTGTGAAAAAATGGGAGCGACGCCAGAATGACGTCGTCCTTTTTTGAATCGAGCACAGCGGCGAACTGCGAGACGTTAGCGAGAATATTGCGATGGCTGAGCACGACACCTTTGGGCTCGCCGGCGCTTCCGCTCGTGAAAAGCAGGAGCGCCTCGTCGCGATCTCCCACGAGCGGAAGCTCCAGGAAATTTGCGAGCAGCTGCCATGGCGCAATCAGCCCGAGCAACCACCAGAGGAGAATGGTCCATTTCATTTTCGGCAGAGCCTCGTCGAGATGAATCACGCGCTGCGTCCAGGGAAATTCTTCGAACCGTTTCGCCATCAACTGGGCCGAGATAATAGTGACCAGGCGGGCTTGTTTCTTCGCCGATTCGATCGCTTCTCGCGCGCTGGTGAAATTCAGATTGACTGGGATTTTACCGGCGAAAATGACGGCCAGATTTGCCACTACGCCAGCGCGGCCTGGCGGCAGGACGATTCCGATCCGCCGGTCGCTAGAAGTTTTTTTCAAATGTCGGCTGAGGGCTAGAGCGACGCCGAGAAGTTTTCCGCGCGATAGACTGACTCCATCGAAACCGTCGGTCGTCGCGTTCCGAAAAGGATTTCGCTTCAGGCCCCGCAGGCAGGCGCGCGCGAGATGGCCGCGCAGGATCGGACGCTGGCTGTAGCACGCCTCCCCGATTTTTAACAGCTCTTCCCGCACGCTCGCGATGCCGGCAGCTTCGCCTAAGAGTGGTTTGCCAAACGCAACCGTCACTCGATACGGCAGCGCACGCGGCCATTTAGTGAAAAATTTTCCGCCTTGAAACGAAAAGATTGAGCCCCAAAGCCGATCGAGCCAAACCGGGACGACCGGCGCCCCTGCTTCCCGTGCGATCAATTCATAACCGCGGCGCAAGCCAAGCAACGTGCCGCTGCGCGACAGTTCGCCTTCTGGAAATACGCACACGATTTCGCCCGCTCGGATTTTTTCCGCCGCGGCGCGCACGGCATCTTTCGCTTTGCGCGAAGTGATCGGAATGCAACCGACCGTGCGCAGAACCGGATGCAGAAGTCGGTTCCGGTAGAAACTTTCCTCGACGATAAAACGAATCGGCCGTGGAGAGGCAAGCATGAGGATGATCGCGTCCACCCAGGTGATGTGATTGGGCAGGAGCAGAAATCCGCCCGCGGGCAAATGTTCGCGGCCAGTCGCAATCACCCGATAGAAGAGACGCGCAAAACCCAGGCCAAAAAAGTAGAGCGCCCTTTCGGCGGCGGTGGATTGCGCCATTGATTATGATTTACAAGCAGCCACAGGTTCCGTGCAATCGGCAATTCGATGATGCCAGGAGATTCAAAGGTCAACCCGGGTGCACGCAGCGCGCTCGTGCTCTTGGTCGCAATCAATTTGTTCAATTACATCGATCGCTTTGTGCTGGCGGCGGTCGAGCCGAACATTCGCGCCTCCTTTTTTCTTCCGGGTGATCCGAACGCGATGGCGATGACTGGCCTGCTCGCCCCGGCGTTCCTGGTCACTTATATGTTTGCGGCGCCGATCCTCGGTTTTTTGGCCGATCGCTTCTCGCGCTGGCTGATCGTCGGCGGATGCGTGATTCTGTGGAGCTTCGCGACCGCCGCCTCCGGCTTCGCCGCTACGTTCGCTGCTCTTTTCATCACGCGTATTTTTGTCGGAATCGGAGAAGGCGGCTATGGACCGGCTGCGCCCACCATTCTGGCTGACTACTTCACGCTGCAAAGTCGCGGCCGCATCATGGCGTTTTTTTGCGCGGCGATTCCGGTCGGCAGCGCTTTGGGTTACGTGCTGGGAGGAATGGTCAACGCGCAACTTGGTTGGCGCTGGGCCTTTTATCTTGTCGCCATTCCCGGGATCGTCCTCGGTCTGACCTGCTTCTTTCAAACCGATCCGCGGGCGCGCACTGCTGTTCGCGAGGAACGAAAGCGCGCGAGCAAAGAAGACTACTTGGCCCTTCTGCGCTCGCGCTCCTTCGTTTTGAATTGTCTCGCGCAAACAGCGATGACTTTTGCGCTCGGTGGTCTCGCGTTTTGGATGTCGGCCTATTTGATTTTTCGTAATCAGTCGCCGGCCAGGGCGACTCCGATTTTCGGCGGAATTACGGTCGTGGCGGGACTTCTCTCGACCCTCTTGGGGGGATTCGTCGCCGATCGCCTCCAAAAGCGTTTCAGCGGTTCCTACTTTCTTGTCTCCGGTCTCGGCATGATTCTCGCCTTTCCGTTGCTCGTCGCGATGCTTTACACGCCATTTCCTCTCGCCTGGGTATTTTTGTTCGGCTCAGTTTTTTTTGTTTTTCTCAACACCGGGCCGTCGAACGCGGCCTTGGCCAATGTCGCCGCGCCAAGAGTTCGGGCGACGGCTTTCGCGCTCAACATTTTGATCATTCACTTTTTCGGAGATGCATTTTCACCACCGCTCCTGGGTTTTATCGCGGGCCGCTCAAATATGAACATGGCTTTCCTGGTTGTCTCCGCGGCGATGCTCGTCTCCGGCATCATCTGGCTGAGCGGAATGAAATATCTCCCGGCAGACACAGCAGCGGCGGAAACGGAGCCCGTACCGTCGATCCCGATCAGTTAAAGATAGATTGACCTTGCGAAAACGCGGGCACTGCGTTGCGTAAACGCTCATGCGGAGAATCGCCTTGTCATTCGCGGCCTTAGTTCTGGGCGGCGCAAATTTTTTTGCCGCAGAGGTGGAACTCGGTCCAACTCCGAGCCTCGGAGCGTCTCCTTCACC
>DASXNS010000199.1:0-1519 GCA_036494865.1 Chthoniobacterales bacterium
ATAACACTGTTCGGCGAAATCTGGATGGCGCGCGTCGTTGCCTGATTGACGATCGTCTGGACGTCGACGGCAGTGAGCTGCGCCTTGCTCACAACAGGCAAGAGCAGCAGCGCCGCGGCGATGCAGAATGACACGCGAGATCTCACGGGGCCCGGTTTCATACTAAAATTGCGTGCCCGCGGCTATGAAAATCCCCCTTTTTCCGTGCGGCCCTTAAGCTTGCCAATGCCGAGGCGTTTCCGGCATTCTTCGCCTCCCTATGCCCTCGTGCCGGCCATCGAGTGGAACGCGAAGCAGATGCCTGCTCCTGGCGGCCGCAATTTTGATCATCGCGGGCAGCGATTCACGGCTCGAGGGCGATGGCCCTCCGGTGAATGACGGAGCGCAGGTCGAGGTGAATGGCGCGCTGCGCTCGCGAAAGAAAAAAGAGGATGTGAAAATCGATCTGGGCGACAGCAAAGATGCTTCGATCGGCAACCTGCGCAGCCGAAAGAAAAACGTGGTCCAGATCGATCTCGGCGACAATAAAGATGCGACAGTCGAGATCGTTCGCGAACGCGGGACCGCGAGTGTCGAGATCAATGGCTACCGGGTAAATTCGCCGTTGAAGCAAAGCCGCCGTTATCTTTTCGGGCAGGAACAGGTCCTCGACCCGCCGCTGCCGCCGTCGCAATTCAATCCCGATCCGGGCGGCGGCAATCTTCTCGAACCAATCGAGCCGCCCGATCTTTTCCCGCCGATCCTGCCGCAACCGCCGGAATACACCGGGCCCGCGCCCCGTTCGTTAGGTCTTCCTCGTCGCGGCGTCCGCGAGACGGAGCCGGAGCGGCATAAGCTCGATTACGAAGAATATCCGGACTCGGAAAGCGGCCGTGGACTTTTGCCCGGCTCCGAGCCGGTACCGAATCGCTGGTTTATCGGGTTCGGCCAGTGGCAGCGTTATGCCGATCCGCGCACGGAAACGCCATATCAAACGGGGCGCCTGCGCTTCTGGCATCCGTATTTGCAGAGCACGCTCAAAGGCGACTCGCCGATCATCGGGCAGGATATTTTTCTCAACCTGACGCTGAACGATTTTTCCCAGTTTGAAGCGCGCAAGCTCCCCGTTCCGAGCGGCGTGAGCGCGGCGCGTCCAAACAGCTCGGAATTTTTCGGGCGGAGCGATCAGCTCTTTTTTTCGAACGATTTCTCGATCGGCGTCGATCTATTCAAAGGCGAGACCGCGTTCAAGCCTGTCGTCTGGGCGTTGCGGCTCCTCTTCGTCGCGAATCAGAATTACATTCGGGTGAAGGAGAACAACGCGCTCGATCCCGATCCACGCGGGCCGGGTTTCACGGGACCGGCGCCAGTGCCTACCTTTCCCGTCTTCGGCGATCCGACTTCCGGACTCGGTCCACGATTGACACGATTGCCGGGCGATCTCGCCGGCTCACGTTACACGACGCGCGAGAAGCAGTGGTACGCGCTCCAGGAAGCATTCGGCGAAATCCATATCCGCGACCTGACGAACAACTACGAT
>DASXNS010000200.1:0-1898 GCA_036494865.1 Chthoniobacterales bacterium
AGGTAGGCGTTGTCTTTGTCTTCACTCAGATTTTCGAAAGGCAACATGGCGATGCCAGTCGAGGGCAGGCGGCGGATGAAGTCGCTTCTCCAAATGAGTCCGCCCAGTGCGATAACAAGAGCGGTCGTCGAAGCTGCCGAGATGGCGGCGGCTGGATTGCGCCGAATCCATTTACGGCCGCGCGTAATGACTCCGGCGCGTCGCGCGCGGATCGGTTCGTGCCGAAGCCAGCGCTGAACATCCTCTGCCAGCGCTTCGGCCGTTTCGTAGCGCTTTTTCCGATCCTTCTCCAGGCACTTCAGGCAAATCGTCGCAAGATCGACATCTACTTTTGGATTCCAAAGCCGCGGATTCCGTGGCTCCGTTTCGATGACTAACCGGATCGTTTCGTAGGTCGTGCCGCCCGCGAATGGCGGCTGGCCGGTGAGCATTTGATAGAAGACCGCACCTAACGAGTAAACATCGGCCGCTGCTGTTAGTTCTTTCGGGTGACCTGCAGCCTGCTCCGGCGCCATGTAACTGGGAGTGCCGAGGACATCGAATGAATTTGTAACTGTGCTTTCCTGCTCAATCAGCCGCGCCAAACCGAAATCGGTCAAATGCGGTTCGCCATGTCGATCCAACAAAATGTTTCCGGGTTTGATGTCGCGATGGAGAATTCCGTGGGTGTGGGCGAATTGAACAGTGCGCGCAATTTTTACCAGCAACTCCGCGGCATGCCGAGTTGACATCGGCTCGCGCCTAACGACTTCATCGAGCTGACCGCCTTCGACGAATTTCATGCTGAAATAACAGGAACCGTCGCGCTCACCGATCTCGTAAATCGGAACGATCTGCGGATGCTCCAGACTCGCCGCCGCTTCGGCTTCGTGACGAAATCGCTTCAAATGGGGCGTGCTCGCCCAGCGGCCAAGACCAATCACCTTCAGTGCGACGGTGCGATTAAGACTTTTCTGCCGCGCGCGATAAACCACGCCCTGACCGCCGCGACCGATTTCTTCCAGCAACTCATAGTCGCCGAAATGCATTTGGATCGGCGCGGCGGCTGTTGCGGGCGTTGCGTCATTTTCTTCCGCGGTCTCCTCCAGGCCGGTCCTGAACAAACAAATACTGCAGAAACCTCGCGGCGCGTCCGCGAAGACCGCTGCTCCGCATTTCGCGCAAACTCTGGCCGCGTTTGTCATCCCGGTTCTTTGTCGATCGATCACGTCGACTGGTACTGCCCGGAATTCTTTCATGGGTTACGTTTGCAACACCGAAATGAAATGACGCAGCTCATCTTCGACATCCCCGGGCGCCGCCACGGTGTGCGCAATCTCTTCATGCAATAACGCGCGATAGCGCTGGCGCAGGCGGTGAAAGGCCTGCTTCACCGCGTTTTCGGTCATTCCTAATTTAGCGGCAATGTCCGCCTGCGACGCGCGGCCCGGTTCATCGGCGAGCAATTCCTTGAGCTGTTGGAACAAAGGCGCGTTACCCGCAGTTCGATACTCCTCCTCGAGACGCGCCAGCACTTGTTCGAGTAACGTCAATGCCCAGCGGCGCTCATAGATTTTGTCGGCACTCAGAGTGTCCGCCGGCAGGAGATCGGCGCGCTCCCGCGCCAGCAACTCGTCCAGAGGAACAAGGGATTGACCTTCTCCTCGCTTCACCGCCATCTCCCGGCGATGCGCTTTCGCCAGAAAATTCTTGAGCGCGACAAGCAGATAAGAACGCAAGCGTCCTTTCTCGCGCCGAACACTCTCGAAATCTTTTCGCTCCAAGAGCATGGCGAAAAAACCCTGGGTTAGATCCTGCGCTTGCTCGGGACTATGACCTTGCCGCCTAACGAATCCGTAAAGCGGCCACCAATAAGTGCGGCAAAGTTTTTCCAAGGCTGCTTCCGCTACCGGAGACGG
>DASXNS010000201.1:0-5690 GCA_036494865.1 Chthoniobacterales bacterium
CGCGGGCTTCTCCGAGCATCTGACCAAGCCGATCAATTTCGATCGGCTGGAGGAATCGATCCAGAGTTTGCTCGAGCCGGAACCGGCTGCGAGCTCGTAACGTTGTCGCGTTCCGCGCGAGGTCACGGCGCGCCGCTCGCGCCTTCCCGCTCGGCCGTGCGTTTCTCGGATGCCTCCTTCAATTCGCGCGAAAGTTTTTCCACCCGCTGCCGCATGATTTTTCCTGCCTTGAATTTAACGGTCGCGCGAGGCGGGATCACAAAACTGCTGCCTGGCTCGTTCGGGTTTCGCCCGACGCGCGGTTTCGTGAGTCGCGGTTGAAAAACACCAAAGTTTCGCAATTCCACCGCGACGTTGTTGGCCAAACTGTTCGTGATGTGGTCGAGGGTGCGCTGCACAACTTGAAAAACGTCGTGCTGCACCATGCCGGTCTGATTGCTGATTGCCACAACGATATCCCTCTTAGTCAGCTTCGGCATATAATCCGAATCGTGTCCCGCCACCCGGGTGGTGGGGCAATCGCAATAATTTCCGGTCTGCCGGAGCCGGCTCTATTCTTGCTCCCGCCGGGCTGCCTACTCGTTAGTGAGTTGAGCGATAATGATTTGTGGCGGGAGGGCGAAAAATCCGGCCAAGAAAATAAGTCAGCGGCGTCTGCTCAGCCAAGGCACGCCGGCGCGATTTCAACTGACCCTGCACCACACCCAATTTCGTGAAAACACCGTTCCATTCCGATTCCAAGCGGCGCACTTCCTCGTTGGACAATTCGCGCACGCCCCGCACCGAGACGCAGCGCTGCAGCACATTCATCGCCCGACCGGACAACTCGCCGAGAATGCCCAGCTCGCCGAAAACGTGCTCGGTTTCCTGCAAAAGATTCGCCCGAATTTCGGTGAACTGGCGTTCCTGTTCCGCGGAAATGATCGGCTTCGATTTATCCAGCGCGTAGGTGATGAAGTCGTGCAGTTTCTTCCAATTATCCAATTGCAAGGTCAGCATCCGCAGTTGCGTTTCCACGATCTTGTCCCTCATGTCGGCCCTGTGGCTGAAAGTTCCAGGGTCTCATCGAGTTTCTGCAAATTGTCGATCAGCAGGTGCGCCCAGGGCCGATCCACGCTTTGCACCTGGCTGATGATTCCCTCTTCAAAATAAAAGCGGCCCTGGCGCCAGCGGAAAATCTCAGCGACGGCTGATTCTCCCTCGAGCGATCCGAAGACTGCGTGCCGAACCGATCCGTGGGCCAGATAAATCTCGCTGTTTCCCCGGCCGGATTTGAAAGTAAAGCGGCCACTCCGCTGGCCGAGGCAGCTCATCTGCAAAATCTCCGCGGCGGAAAATTGATTGAGGTTTCCGATCAGCGAATGGCAAGGGTCGATCCCTTCGGCCGGCGTTCCACCTCGCGCCAGAGAACGAACAAAAGACTGGAGTTGCCTGCGCAAATTCCGCTCGGTGCAACCGGTCGCGACTACCATGATCTCTTGCTGGTCGGCTGCATTGCAAAATTCCTCATCGTGCGGCTTCGGCGCCAGACATAAAATTCTTAACGACGGAAAATGCTGGCGCGCATTGGTAGCCTGTTCGATCGCGACCGGCGCCTCGCCCTCCACCACAAATCCGTCAAAATTTTCGGCGAGTAAGACCGAGACCGCCTCGGCCATGGTGCGAACCACCCGCGTTTCGATCGCGTCGATTTCGTCGAAAATGCCCAGGGCCCGATCCTGAAAGACCGGGTCCGCGTTCAGTATTAGAAGCCTGGTTTCCACAAGGGCAGAGCGAAAGGAGATAATCGTTAGGTAGCAGGAATCTTGCCCGCTTCGCTCCGAATCCTTACTTGCGCCACGGTTGGCGGGGCGCTGGCGCGGCAAAGGCCCCCGGCGCGATTTCGTGGGCTGTGCGGAAATGCACCTTCGCGAATTTGCGCAGCGCCTCCGGGCCCTCGGTCTCCACAATCTTTTTGGCGGTTTCCTTCACTTGGGTCGAAACGCCGCGCCCTAACTTCGTTCCCACTGCTTTGCCGCGGCGGTCGAGCCAATCGATAAAAGCTTCACGCGCCACAATCGAAGCTGCCGCCACCGCCAGATCGGATTCCGCCCTCGTTCGTTGCTCCAGCCGAATTTTTTTCCCGTGCTGGAGCAAGGCGCGCTCGATTACGCGCGCGTCCGCGAACTTGTCCGATAAAGCGCGGGGACATTCCGGCTTTTTCGCGAGCAGATTCTCGATCACACGCGCGTGGCCCCAGCCGAGCAAGCTGTTGAGGTTCCCAAATTTTTCGTAGAGATCGTTGTAACGCTCCGGACCGATCACGACGGTATCGAGCACCGCGCCTTGGGTGATGCGAATGATTTTTGCCAGCGCTCGAATGCGCGCGTCCGAGCCGATCCGCTTGCTGTCCTGAATTCCGGCATCGAGAAATTTTCTCGCAGCTGGCCCATCGACATAAACGCCGGCAATAACGAGCGGGCCGAAGAAATCGCCCTTCCCGCTCTCGTCGATTCCGAAGTGGGGCTCGAACATCTCGGGCGAATGGACTTCTTCATATCCGAGTTTTGCTTCCTCGAGAATTTTCGGCTCGAGTTCGAATTGAACGAATTCTTCAATCCCCTTTCCCTGCAGCAAAACTTTTGGCCCTTTTTCGTAAACGGCGACACTTAGTTTGTTCTTTTGCGCAAAAAAAAGCGTGTAGGGCTTCGGCGCGAAATCGAATCCGAGAGCCTGAAGGAGCGCGCGAAGCTTCGTCGCCTGGTCGGTCGAGAGCGGGTGGGTGTAGGAATTCATCCGGCGAAGGAAGAGAACGTCCAACGACCAACGACCAACGTCCAACTGCGAAATTCGGAACAGGATCTCCCAAAAAATTGCTACGCCGAATGCCGGCCGCGCAGCTGCGAATTCTGAAATTGGGCGTTGGACGTTGAATGTTGGGCATTGGACGTTCTCCCATCCGCGTGAATCCTGCTTCCTTCGCCGCCAAGTTTCGGCGCTCTCTCCTCGCCTGGTATCGCCTCCAGGGCCGCGATCTTCCCTGGCGCCGCACCCGCGATCCCTACGCAATTCTGGTTTCCGAGTTCATGCTCCAGCAAACACAGGTCGCAGCCGTCGTTCCATATTATAATGAGTGGATGCGGCGCTTCCCGGATTTCGCTGCTCTCGCCCGTGCTTCGGAAGAGGAAGTTCTGCATGGGTGGCAAGGTCTCGGCTACTACGCCCGCGCCCGAAATCTTCGGGCCACGGCTCAGGTCGTCATCCAAAAATATCGTGGCTGTTTCCCTCGCTCGCCCGAGGCGATCCAGAATCTGCCGGGAATCGGACGTTACACTGCGAATGCCGTCGCCACCTTCGCTTTCAACCAAGCGGTTTCGATCGTCGAAGCAAACATCGCGCGTTTGCTGGCGCGATTGATCGATCTTCAAATTCCAATCGATTCCAGCGCCGGCCGGAGCGCGTTGTGGACCTGCGCTGCCACTCTTCTGCCGAACCGCGACGCTGCGCTTTACAATTCCGCGTTAATGGACTTGGGAGCGCTCATCTGCGGCGCCCGGCCGAAATGCGAAGTTTGTCCGGTGAAAAAATTCTGCGGCGCGAAGCTGCCCACGCTGCTTCCATTAAAAAAAGCGCGCCCCGCACTCAAACTTTGCGCCGAGCATCACGGCTTTGTCCTTCGACGAAGTCGCGTCTTGCTCGAGCAATCGCAAGACCGCTGGCGCGGGATGTGGACGCTACCGAGATTGCAGAAACAGTCGAGCGCACGGAAGCCGCTGCACGTCTCGGAATTCCCTTACACAAATCATCGCATCACCTTGAGCGTTTTCGCGCATTGTCTTGCCGGCCGCCGCCGTGGAACTTTCCAGCGATGGTTTCCGATCGACCGGCTTGATTCGATCCCGCTGCCTTCGCCTCATCGCCGGGCCTTGAAAATATTGATCTCGGCCAGGCCACAAACACTTTGCGACCTAACGACGCAGACCTAACTTCGCCTCATTACGATGACGCGGCTTGATATGCTCCCGGATGTGAACGGCCATTTCGGGCCGTATGGCGGGATGTTCGTGCCCGAAACGCTGATCTCGGCTCTCGACGAACTGACCACGGAATATCAGCGCGCGAAAACGGATCCGGAATTCCAAAGCGAGCTGGATGAATTGCTCCGCAATTTTGCCGGCCGCCCCACGCCGCTTTATTTTGCGGAACGGCTCACAAAAAAACTCGGCGGCCCGAAAATTTATCTCAAACGCGAAGATCTTCTTCACACCGGCGCGCACAAGATCAATAACGCGCTCGGCCAAATCCTGCTCGCGCGCCGGATGGGGAAAAAACGCATTATCGCCGAGACCGGCGCGGGCCAGCACGGCGTCGCCACCGCCACCGTCGCGGCGCGTTTCGGCTCTGAGTGCATTATATATATGGGCGAGGTGGACATGGAGCGGCAGTCGCTCAACGTCGCCCGGATGCATTTTCTTGGCGCAAAAGTCGTGCCGGTCACTGCGGGCCAGGCCACACTCAAAGAGGCGATTAACGAAGCGATGCGCGATTGGGTCACCAATGTTCGCACCACTCATTACATTCTTGGCTCCGCCCTCGGTTCGCATCCTTATCCGATGATGGTGCGCGATTTTCAGCGCGTCATCGGAGTGGAAGCGCGCCGGCAAATTTTGGAATGTGAAGAAAGATTGCCCGATCTGCTGGTCGCTTGTGTTGGCGGCGGTAGCAACGCGATCGGGCTTTTCCATCCGTTCTTGAATGATGACTCGGTCCGGATGATCGGCGTCGAAGCCGGCGGCGAAGGAATTCGCAGCGGAAAACACGCGGCCCGTTTTCAAGGCGGCAGACTTGGCGTCCTCCAAGGGACAAAAACATTTGTCCTCACTGACGATGATGGCCAGATCGAGCTGACTCATTCCGTTTCCGCCGGTCTGGATTACGCGGCGATCGGGCCGGAACACAGCTATCTGAGGGAGGCCGGCCGGGTCGAATATGATTACGCCACCGACGACGAAGCGCTGGCCGCGTTTCGCACCCTCGCGGAAACCGAAGGCATCATTCCCGCGCTCGAGACAGCGCACGCCATCGCGCACGTGATCAAGAGCGCCCCGAAACTTTCGCCTAACGAGTTGATTATTGTTAATTGCTCCGGTCGCGGCGACAAAGACGTCGCGCAGGCCGCGGCTCGATTGGATTTCAAATGAGAAGCATGACTGGCTATGGCCGCGGTGAGGCTGATTGCGCCGGCGCGAAATTCATTGTCGAGCTCAACTCCGTAAACCGGAAGCAAGGCGACATCGTGGTCAATCTCCCGCGCGATCTCGCGGAACTCGAGCCGCAAATTCGCCAGGCTATCAATGAAAACATTTCCCGCGGCCGCACCACGGTCCAGGTCACATTTCACGAAGGCGCGAGCGATGCCCGCAAGCTCGCGCTCGACACCGGCCTGGCCCGTTCCTACCACGAAGCGCTCCTGAGATTGCAAAAAGAACTCAGCGCGCCGGGCGAAATCACCATCGGCACGATTTTGCAGGCGCCCGGCGTGATGCGCTCACCGGAGCACAGCGTCGATGCCGAGGAAGCGTGGCCAGTCGTGCAGCGCGCGCTCGGGACGGCGTTGACTGAATTAATTAGAATGCGCGAACGCGAGGGAAAACATCTGGCGAAGGATTTGATTCATCGACTCAAAACTGTTCGCAAGGAAATCAAGGAAA
>DASXNS010000202.1:0-6793 GCA_036494865.1 Chthoniobacterales bacterium
CCAAACAAGAACGCGATTCGGTTTTGAAAAACACGATCGACAAACTTGCCGATTCGGTGCAGGGCGGCGGCACCTTCTCTGAAAGTCTTGCCCAGTTTCCGCTCATCTTTAACGATCTTTACGTCAACATGGTGAAAGCGGGCGAGCTCGGCGGCGTGCTCGAATTGGTGCTGACTCGGCTGGCCGAATTCCAGGAGAAAGCGCAGAAGATCAAAAACAAGGTGGTCGCTGCGATGGTTTATCCGATCATCGTTCTCTTCCTCGCCGTCGGGATCATGGTCTTTCTCATGATCTTTATCGTCCCGAAATTTGAAGCGATTTTTCACGACATGCTCGGCGACAAGCCGCTGCCGACGATCACTCTCTTCGTCATCGGCGTGAGCAGTTTCATGCAAAATCACTGGGCCGTTTTGGTCGGCCTTATTGCCGTTGCGTTTTTCGGTTACAAACTTGCCGCGCGGACGCGAGCGGGCCGCGCAGTGCTCGATCGCGTGAAGCTACGCGCGCCGCTCTTTGGCGATTTGATTCGGAAAACTTCCATCTCCCGTTTTTCGCGCACGCTTGGAACGCTGGTCACGAGCGGCGTGCCGATTTTGCAGGCGCTCACGATCACTCGCGAGACAGCGGGCAATACCGTCATCGCCGGCGCGATTTCGCAAGTCCACGACAGCGTGAAAGAAGGCGAATCGATCGTGCAACCGCTGGAAGCGAGCGGCGCTTTCCCACCAATGGTGATCAGCATGATCGACGTGGGCGAGGAGACCGGCCAGTTGCCCGAGATGCTGCTGAAAATCGCCGAGGTTTATGACGACGAAGTGGACAACGCCGTCGCCGCGCTCACATCGCTTTTGGAGCCGATCATGATTGTTTTTCTCGCTCTGATCGTCGGTACGATCGTGATCGCACTGTTCATGCCGCTGATCAGCATCATCAGCGGATTGCAGCAGCAAAGCTGATCTCGTGACGGCGAAATTATTTGCCGCTTTAGTGGCAGCCAGGTCGGCTGCAAATACTCAGAAGCAGCCGACACGGCTGCCGCTACAGAAAAGGCAGGACGCATTTACGATCATCGAGCTGCTGATCGTGATGGCGATTATTCTCATCCTCGCCGGTTTGATTCTCGCTACGTCGAGTTACGTCCAGAAAAAAGGCGCGCGCTCGCGAGCGGAGGCCGAGATCGCCGCAATATCGGCTGCGCTGGAAAACTACAAAGCGGATAATGGAATTTATCCATCAAATAAAGATACGAAGGCTTTGGATCCAACAGCGACGCCGACGCCGACGCCGGATAGTTACAAGGCTGCCAGTTCGTATCTCTACTCACAATTAACGGGTGATGCCGACGCCGATCCCACTACTCCACCGCCCGCCAACGCCAAAAACTATTTTGGTAGCGCACTGAAACCCAACATGCTCGGACCGAGTCCGCCGGGACCTAATACATATCTCAGAGATCCATTTGGAAATAGCTACGGTTACTCGACCGCAAAGGCCGACAACCCTAGTGGTAAGGTCGGTTATAATCCGACGTTCGACCTGTGGAGCACGGCGAACTCAGCGATCCAATCTGAATGGATCAAGAACTGGTGAGACGATTCGGCAGGTAGAGTTCAGCGCTCTACTCTTTCGTCTGGACCACGATAACTACTCGCCGGTTCGCGTGTTGCCGCACAATTTCGGCTTGCTCTTCCGGGCTGTTCGGGACGACCGCGCGCGGTTGCACGAGAAATTTCGAGGCGCCGTAACCGTGCGTTTCGACCTGGCCGGGTGAAATGCCCATCGCCTCGATCAAGTACGCCTTCACGTTGTCAGCGCGCCGTTGGCTCAGATCGAGATTGTAATCAGGCGCGCCTAACGAGTCGGTATAACCTTCGACCACGAACCGCGCTTTCGGGTTTCGCTTGATCAACGTCCCCAGTTTTTGCAGCTGACTGATCGCGCTGTCGGCGAGGTCCGCGCTGTCGTAAGCAAAGAGCTGATCATCCGGCATGCGGATCGCGGTGCCGGAACCGAGCGGACCTTTTTGCGCCAGGAGCGAATCGAGATCGCTGAAGCCAGGAGCCCGCCCGCGGTTGGGACCAGCGCTGTCGCCCGGCAATTTCGTGAACGTATTCGGCCGTTTAATCGTGGTGCTGGTGGCGAGCTCCGTGCCGGTCAATGCGGGCTGCGGCCGACCTGAAGTCGCAGAGTCGGTCAGAAGCGTTTGTTCGCGCGTCGCGTTCGGACTGTTGGTTAATGTTTGCGCCGTGCTCCGCTCGATCTCAGTCATGACGGAACTGGCGTTGGCTTGATCGACCTGCGGCTTGTCCGGCAAAACATCCCGGGTGTCGTCCGGCAGCGCGGTCGTCGCATGCACGTCATCTAAAAGCTGGTCGAACGATTTCTTCTCGTCGGGAAGCTGGACATCAGTTTTGTCCGGCTCCGGTTTCGCGGCCGGATTGAGTTGATCGGAGCTCGGTTTGTCGAGCGGTTGCATGTCCACATTTTTCACCTTGAAGGTTGGCGTCTGGACGCGGGCCGCGGTGAGAGCGGCGACCGGGATGAAATTGGTGCGATAAAAATAACCGCAAAGCGCCCCGTGAATGGCGAGTGAAATCAGAAGGCCGACCATTAACCAATTGCGCTCCTTGCTCCCCTGCAAGAGCGCTTCGTCGAATTCTCCGTAATCGGATGCTCTCATTCTTCCGAGACAAACCGGCAGCCGCCAGTCGTTGTCAAACCGGCGAGGAGAGCGCGGCCGGGCTGCTAGGCTCCGCCAGATTGCGTTCGTCCGATAAAAATCCGGACCGCTTTCCGGATTTCATCGGCCACCCGCGCCTCGGGTGAGACAAACTTTGGGGTGAACCACGGGAACAAACCGATCAGATCATGCGTGACCAAAATTTGCCCGTCACAATGCGCGCCGGAGCCGATCCCGATCGTCGGAATTTGCAATCCGCTGGTGATTTGGCGTGCGGTTTCTGGACTGACAATCTCGAGCACGACCGCGAAAGCGCCCGCTTTTTCCACTGCGCGCGCGTCCTGCACCAGCGCCTCGGCTTCCGCCTGGGTGCGTCCTTTCACTTTGTAGCCGCCTTCCGCGCGGACACTTTGCGGCAACATCCCGATATGTCCCATCACCGGAATTCCTGCCGCGACTATCGCTTCGATTTGCGGCACGTGGCTGAGTCCACCCTCCAGCTTCACCGCCTGCCCGCCGGCCGCCACCAGCGCCCGCGCCGTGGCGACGCTTTGCGCCGGAGTATCGTAAGTATGAATCGGCAGATCGCCGACCAACAACGCGCGCTTCACCGCGCGCGCCGCCGCCCGGGTGTGATGGACCATTTCCGCGAGCGTGACCTGCGTCGTGTCTTCGTAACCGAGCACGACCATACCTAACGAGTCACCGACCAGAAGAATGTCGATCCCGCTTTCATCCAGTAAACGCGCGGTCGGATAATCATAAGCCGTCAAAGCCGTGATCCGCTCTCCGCGCCGTTTCTTTTCGCGAAATTCCTGCATCGCCAGCGAGCCTACCATTTCGAATCCGTGCGCACCACTTCCGATGAACGCGCAAATCGAAGCAGCAACGCCTGCACCGGTTCAGTCTGTTTTGGAAGAATTAAATCCGGGCTAATCTCGGCGAGCGGCCGGAGGACGAACTCGCGTTCCGTGACGCGCGGATGGGGCAACTGCAGCTCGGGCGTATCGATTTCCAATTCGCCGAAATAAAGCAAATCCAGATCGATCGAGCGCGAAACATTTCGGGCATGTGCGGCCGGACGACCGAGCGACTTTTCGATCACCGCCAACTCGCGCAACAAATTGGGCGCGTCTCCCGCATACTCAAATTCGATCGCCGCGTTTAGAAATTTTGCCGCGCTTGCTTCGCAGCCAACCGGCTCTGTTTCATAAATGGCCGACGCGTGGATTGGAGGCTGAACGCTGCTGAGCGCGGCGATGTCGTTCCGGGCCTTGCGCAGATTCGCGAGCCGATCGCCGAGATTGGCGCCGAGCGCGACGCCCGCTCTCATTTCTTTTTCGATAGCCCGAGCACGTCTTCCATGCTGTAAAGACGCGGCGCTCGACCCACGATCCAGCACGCCGCGCGCAACGCACCCAGGGCGAACGTTTCACGACTGGAAGCTTTATGCGAAAGCTCGAGACGTTCGCCTCGACCTGCGAAAATCACGGTATGATCGCCGACTACGTCGCCACCGCGAATGGAGTGAATGCCGATCTCCTGTGCAGAACGCGGTCCGATCATGCCCGATCGGCCGTGCGCGACATTTGTCTCGTAATTTAGTTTCCGTCCTTCAGCCAAAATTTCACCAAGACGTTTCGCGGTGCCGCTGGGCGCGTCTTTTTTCATGCGATGATGGGTCTCAACAATTTCGAGATCGAACTCTTCGCCGAGCAATTCCGAAGCCTGGCGAGCCAACCAAAAAAGTGCGTTTACCCCTACGCTGAAATTCGCCGCCAGAACAATCGGTATCGAGTGCGCTGTTTTTTTTAGTAACGCGCGCTGTTCATTCGTATGGCCGGTTGTGCCGGTAACAAGCGGCTTACCCGCGTCGAGACACGCGTAACAAATTGCTTCGGTCGCATCAGCCTGGCTAAAATCGACGACAACGTCGCAATCGCCGATTTGTTTTTTCAAATCATCGCCGCGATCAGCCCGCGCGGCGATCACGACACCAGTTTGGTTTTCCGCCGCGGCGAGAACCGCCTGACCCATTCGCCCCGCCGCTCCGATCAGGAGAACGCGCGCGAAGTTTTTCATTTCGTGACTTGTTCGAAAGCGTCCAGTGTTTTCCGCAGCCGCGCCTGATTTATCTCCGTCATTTCGCAGAGCGGCAATCGACATTCCGCCGACATCATTCCGCGCCAGGCAAGCGCAGTTTTCACCGGGACCGGATTCGGCTCGATGAACAAATCCTTAAAAATCGGCAGCATCCGGTTGTGGAACTCGCGCGCGCTTTTGGCATCACCGGTTCGGAATAGCTGCACCAGGGCGCAGACTTCGGCAGGAAACATATTCGAAGCGACGCTGACCACGCCGACTGCTCCGACTGCCATGAAAGGCAGAGTGAGCGAATCGTCGCCGCTCAAAATCGTAAACGTTTCGGGCAGGCGCGCGCGCAAATCGCTCACCCGCTCGACGCTGCCGCTTGCCTCTTTGATCGAAACAATATTCGCGCAATCCATCGCAAGCCGTTCCACCGTCTCCGCGCCGATGTCGACCGCGCAGCGGCCGGGAATATTATAGAGCATCAGCGGCAAAGCGGTGGCCTGCGAGATCGCCTGAAAATGCCGGAACAAACCTTCCTGGCTCGGCTTGTTGTAATACGGCGCCACTAATAGCGCGCCATCGGCGCCCATTTTTTCCGCGGCTCGGGTGGCCGCAATCGCATCGCGCGTGCAATTCGATCCCGTCCCGGCCAGCACCTGGCAGCGGCCCTTCGCCATCTCCACGGTGATCCGAATCACTTCTTCGCGCTCATCGTGCGAAAGTGTGGGCGATTCGCCGGTCGTGCCGACCGCAACCAGGCCGGTGATCCCATCCGCTATTTGTCCCTCGATTAGTTTTTCGAGAGCGGGAAAGTCGATTGCGCCTTCACGAAATGGCGTGACCAGCGCGGTGTATGTTCCTCGAAACATTCGTTAGGCCATGCAGCGCGGGGATGGCGCGTCAAACGTCGATCGTTCCTTCGAAAACAAAATCCGCCGGTCCGGTCAGCCTGACGTTTTTGAATTGCTCGCCATCCTTCACGAAGTCCACGGTCAATTCGTTTCCGCCTTTGACCAGCACAGCGATCGGACCTGCGACTCGCTCCACCGCAGCGAAAACCAGTGCGCTCGCGACCACGCCAGTGCCACAGGCGAGAGTCTCACTTTCGACTCCTCGTTCATAAGTCCGAATGGAAATTTGCCGGTCGCCCCGCCGCTTTAGAAAATTCACGTTCGCGCCTTTGGGAGCAAAAAGTTCGTGGCGGCGCACCGCTGCTCCGATCCCGGACACATCGGCATTCTCCAAATCGTCCACTGGAATTACTACATGCGGCACGCCGCTATTAAGAAAATGTCCTTCGAGCGTTTTGTCGCTTAACCGTACTTTGATCCCCAGCCGCACGTCTTTCGGTTCACTCATCTGAAGACAAACAAGCTCGCCTTGCAGAGCCGCACCGATCACGCCGGCCGGCGTTTCAAACGACAGCTTCTCGACCGGCCCCGCTACATGACTCGCGTAGCGCGCGAAACATCGTGCGCCGTTGCCGCACATTTCCGCTTCGCCGCCATCGGCGTTGTAATAACGCATCCGAAAATTTGCGCCATTGGCCGGGCGCTCAAGCACCAGCACACCGTCGGCGCCGACGCCGCGATGGCGATCGCAAATGCGCGAAATTTGTTCCGGCGCGAGCTGCAAATTTCCGGCGCGATTGTCGATCATCACAAAATCGTTGCCGGCGCCGTTCATTTTCGTGAAACGCAGCATGGGCATTCGTCTAGCACATTCTGCCGCGAAAGCCAAGCTGAGCGGTTGCTGTCGCGCTCAACGAGTTCTATTTGTGTCGCGTGATTTTGAAAAGCAGCGTCGCAAAATTTCTTGCCGGTGCGCTCATGATTTCAGTCTGCCGTCCAGGCTGCGCCCAGATTGCTCCGGGAAAATTCAACGACGTGATCCTGGAGCAAATTCGGCAGATGCCTGAGGGCGGCCGCTATTCCGCTTCCCGAGTCGCCACTATTCGTTTGCAATCGGCCGCGCATTTCGAGTCGGGAAAATTTTTCATCCTACCTTCGGCCGCCTCGCCCA
>DASXNS010000203.1:0-3337 GCA_036494865.1 Chthoniobacterales bacterium
GACCGTTTTGGAAGCGTGCGAATTTTTTGTGCTCTATAAATTTTTCGCTTTTCCGGTGGTGGACGATCAACGGCGCGTCGTTGGGATTGTCGATGTCAGTTTGTTCGCGGAAGAAATGCTCGAAGCGGGCGAGCGCGAAGAAGAACAACGTCCGGCCGCTCCGATGTTGAGCGACGATGTTTTTGAAGCGCTCGGTTTTCGGCTGGCCCAAATTCGCGGCGCTTCGCCCTGGCGCGTTTTCCGTTACCGCTTTCCCTGGTTACTCGCCACGATTGGCGCGGGCACAGCGTGTGCGTTTCTCGCGGGAGCATTCGAAGCGACGCTCGCCGGCAGCCTGGTGGTCGCGTTTTTTCTCACGATGGTGCTCGGCCTGAACGAAAGCGTGAGCATGCAATCGATGACGCTCACCATCCAGGCATTGCGCGCCAGCACACTCACTCGCCGCTGGTTCATGGAAAATTTGCGGCGCGAAATGATCACGTCGCTCTTTCTCGGTTTGGCCTGCGGTCTTCTCGTTAGCGCGATCGTCTGGCTTTGGCGGCGCGATCCGAGTGGCGCCGCCGTAGTCGGGGCCAGCATTGCCGTCTCGTTGGTCACGGCCTGTTTGTTTGGATTCAGCGTTCCGTCGCTCCTCCACTGGTTGAAACTCGATCCGAAAATCGCTGCCGGTCCGGTCACGCTCGCGGTCACCGATTTTTTTGCGCTCGCATTTTATTTCTCGCTCGCCTGGCTGGTGCTTTCATGAACGCGGCCGCGCCAGACCGCATCGCCGTGATCATTCCGGCGTTGAATGAAGAAAAACCGATTGCTGCGGTGGTACGCGATTGCCTAACGACTGGTTTGCCAGCTGAGATCATCGTGGTGGACAACGGCAGCTCCGATCGGACCGGAGAACGCGCCCGCGCCGCGGGCGCAACCGTAGTTCTCGAGCCGACGCCCGGTTACGGTCGCGCCTGCGCCGCGGGAATCCGCGCTCTCTCGCCCGAAGCCGCCATCGTGGTTTTTCTCGATGGCGATGGGAGCGATTGCCCGGAATTAATGCCGCAACTCGTCCAGCCGATCATCACGGGAGCAGAAGATTTCGTGATCGGCTCGCGCACCCGCGGGAAACGCGAAAGCGGCAGCATGAATTTTCAGCAAATTTTTGCGGGGCGCATCGCCGGCTGGTTATTGGGATGGCTCTATGGGGTTCGCTATTCGGACATGTGTCCATTTCGCGCGATCCGGCGCGACGCGTTGGAACGGCTTGGGATGAAGGAAAAAACTTACGGATGGAATCTCGAGATGCAGATGCGGGCCGCGCGCTCCGGTCTGCGAATCCTGGAAGTGCCGGTTAATCATCGTCGCCGCACCGGCGGAGAATCGAAAGTGTCCGGGACCTTGCGCGGTACTTTTGTCGCCGGCATTCGGATTGTTGCGACGCTGCTCCGAGTGGCGACCGAACGGAAAAACAGCGCGCAAGATTTTCGTTCCTCGCCCAATCGCTTCTGATAACTTCCCGGGCATGACTCGAAGACGCGCGGCCGGTGCCGGATTGATTGCAGGCGCGCTCGCCGGTCTCGTCATGAGCGTCGTGATGCTCATGCTCTGGTGGTTTTTTGGGGTGGCGACTCCGCTCGCGATCATGGGCGATCGCCTTTCTGTCTTCATCCCGGCGGACGCATTTCTTTCCCTGATGGGTCGTGTCGGCGGCTACAACCACATGAAGCAACTCGGAGTCGGCTCCGTCCTTTTCGGGCAGGTGCTGGTCGGTTCGTTAGGCGGAATGATTTACGGTTTGGTCGCGCGGCGTCGGCGAAAAATTAAAATGCGCGTCACCGCCCTCGTCTTCATTCTTCTGCCGCTCATTCTGCTTGCGATTTTTCTGTGGCCGGTGCTCGGCACTCATTATGGTGGATTGCCGATTCGTCGCGCCACGGTCCTCACCCTTCTCGGATTGGCTGCCGCATTTTTTTGTTTCGAACGAACGCTCGTTCTCATCTTCCGTTTTCTGAACCGGCCGACGATGCTGGTGAACGATCAGGAATTTATTCCGCCAATCGGACGGCGCGTCCTGATCGTGGGCCTTCTTACTCTTTTGTTTGGCGGCGGCGGCGCGGCTTTATTGCGGAAGCTTTACCAGATTGCCACCTTCAGTTACGACGGCACGCAATACAAAGGCCGGATCGTTCAACCGATCACGCCTAACGACTTGTTCTATTGCGTAACGAAGAACGTCGTCGATCCAAAGGTGGACGCGGATCTCTGGCGGCTCGAAGTCACCGGTCTCGTCCAGACACGGCAGACCTATAAGTTGGATCGGCTCAAATCGCTCCCAACGACCGAACAGGAAACGACACTGATGTGCATCAGCAACGGACTCGACGCCGGCCTGATGAGTAACGCGAAATGGAAAGGCGTCCCGATGAAAGTGCTGCTCGCCGCCGCGTCGCCGCTTGCCGGCGCGACGAAAGTGCGGCTTCACGGCGTGGATAATTACACCGACACGTTCCCGCTCGAGAAAGCGATGGATCCGACCACGCTCGTCGTTTACGAAATGAACGGCGAGACCTTGCCGGATCGCCACGGATTTCCGGCGCGCGTCATTGTTCCCGGTTACTTCGGCGAGAAACACGTGAAATGGATCACGCGCATCGAAGTCGCCGATGAAAACGCCATCGGCTTTTACGAGAAACAGGGTTGGGGCCCGGATTTCATCGTCCCGACGCGATCGCGCTTCGATGTGCCGGATCACGAATCGACGTTCACAAGCGCGATCGCGGCGAACGGGATTGCGGTGCGCGGCGTGGCGTTCGGCGGCGATCGCGGGATTTCGCGGGTCGAAGTGAGTTTCGACGACGGCAAGACCTGGCAGGACGCGAAGCTCGATTATCCCGGAACGAAATTGACGTGGTCACTCTGGAGTTACGATTGGCGGCCGGCGGCGGCAGGCAATTACACGCTCGTCGTCCGCGCGACCGATGGCGAAGGCGCGGTCCAGGAATGGGACGAAGAGCGACCGTTCAAGTCAGGCACGACCGGTTTTCACAAGATCCTCGTGCACGTGACTTAGCGCTGACAGCGCGGACACCACGCAGTGGTTCGTCCGCCGATCATCAATTTCTTCAACGGCGTGCGATGTCGCGGGCAAACACCGTTGCGTTTCCACTTTTGGTGGATCAACCAGTCGCGCGGCGGATCGCCGAATGCCGGACTGATGATGCGAAGCGATTCGATCGCAACGAAGCGAATTTCGCGGAAAAGGCGCGCGCGTTGAGCGGACGATAAGCTGCCGGCGGTTTTCAGCGGCGCGATCTTCGCACGCCAGAGAATTTCGTCGGCCATCCAGTTGCCGATG
>DASXNS010000204.1:0-3781 GCA_036494865.1 Chthoniobacterales bacterium
TCCAACAAGGCGAGGCGCACTTCGCGCAAGGCTTCATCGATGTTGGCCTCGCTGATCGTGCCATGGCCACGCAGGTCCTTGAAAATATCCTGCAGCTTATCGCCGAGTTGCGAAAACATAATCTGGCCTAACGAATGCCGAATGTTCCGAGACTCAACGCTTCTTCGCCGGAGTGGCGGAGGCCGATGAAGCGGGTGGCGGTGAATCGGTCGCCTTCGCGCCGCCTTCACCGATCGTGAACGACCAGTGGGTCTCGACTTTTTTTCCACCGGATTTCGCGCTCACGATTACCGTGCAGGTTTTGTCCCGAAGTTTTTGCGTTACTTGATAGGCAACGGTGGAATTCGCCGCATCGAAACTCGCCGGCACCACACCCAGACCGCTCACTCGCATTTGCACGCTGCCGGCATCGATCGGCCCGAGCGAGCTGAGATTCGCTTTGATCAATGGGATCGTGCTTTGAATCGTAGCGCCGTCCGGCGGCTCGGTCGCTAATCCCGAGGTCGATACTTCAGCGACCGCTGGACCCGCGGCGGTGGTGGCAATTGCACTCACCGCATCAGCGAACGTCTTTGGTTTATTCGCCTCTATCATGTAGCGGCCGACGGAATCGAGCGGAGTGCGATACGTGATCGGCTGGCCGTAAACGGTGAACATCGCGTCGTAACCGGCCTTCATCGCGACTTCCTTCACGTGCGTGTTGTAGAATCCGTACGGCACCGCGAAGCAATTCACTTTCACGCCAAGTTTTTGCTCGATTATCTGCTTCGAGCCGGCCAGCTCGTTCTGCAACCACTGCTCGTACTCGGGCGGCGAGAGACGCTTCTTCGCGATCTTGTCGTAGGGCTTGCGCAAATCCTGGTGCGTGGCCGAGTGCGCTTGGATATCGACGCCGGCATCGCGCATGTCGGCAAGTTGCTCCCACGTCATCGATTCGCCGCCGCTGAAATGTCCCGGCCGGATTCCTTCGGTGTAAATGAACATGGTCACCGGATAGCCGAATTTTTTCAGGATCGGCCAGGCCACTTCGTACTGCGATTTCCAGCCATCATCGAAAGTAATGATCGCGCTGTGCGTGGGAATCGCTTTCTCGCCGCGCCGCCAGGCCATGAAATCCTGCATGCTGATGACGGCGATGTTTTTGTTTTTGAGCTCCTGCATCTGCTGCTCGAAGGCCTGCGGCGTGATCTCCGTGTCCGGCCGGCGAACCTGATTGACGAAACGGTGATAGCCGAAAATAACGACCTGCGCGTTTTGATCGATCGCCGGTTTGACGTTGACCGGCGGCGCCGCCGGCGTGGTGGCGACTGGCGCTTTGGAGGCGGCGGGAGTAGCGGAGGCGGCCTGGGCGGAACTGAGCAGCGTGCTATTATTATTCGCGGCGGCTTCATGCCGCTTGCAGGTAGATAAACTGAGGGCGAGGAGCAGTGGAATAATTCCAAATCGGGTAAGCATAAATCCGGTAAAGGCCTTTAGTGGGGCGCGGCAAAAAGACAAGCGGTTTTTGGCGCAAGCGGGCGGGAGTTGTAACTATTCTCCCTGTTCCTGCGGCAAAAATCTGTGGCACGAAAGCTTCTTTCGATTATTGAGTCCAAAATGCCGAAACGATTCCGTCACTTCCTGCTCCTGGGCGTCTGCGCGCTCTTCGCCAGTTGCAGCTCAGTCCCCACCGAGCAGGTAAAAAATACCACCCACACTTTCACCACCGTTGTCGTTGATGCGGGTCACGGCGGCCGGGACAACGGCGCGCTCCGGCGATTTGGCGGCGCCGAAAAATTAGCAACCCTCGATGTAGCGACGCGGCTCGCGCACAAGCTTCGCGAATCCCAATTCCACACCGTCATGACTCGCAGCGATGATGTGTTTGTCCCTCTCGACGAACGGGCCGCGATCTCCAACCGGCAAAAAAATGCGATCTTCGTCAGCATTCATTTTAACGACTCGAGCCGCCGTGGCATCCGCGGTTTTGAGACTTACTATCACTCGCCCGTCGCGCGCAATCTCGCTTATCGCATCCAGCAGCGGCTGGTGACGATTCCCGGCTCGGCAAATCGCGGCGTGAAGACCGCTAATTTTCGGGTGTTGCGCAAGGCGCTTTATCCGGCGGTGCTGGTCGAGTGCGGATTTTTGAGCAATCGAAAAGAAGGCGCGGGCGCGCGGAGCGCGGAGCGCCGGGACGAACTCGCGGACAAGATTGCGGAAGCGATCGTGGACGAACGGTACGGCAAAGGCACTTATAATGCGCCGGCCCAAGCGAGCAACGACGCCGCCGCGACGAGCGGGCACCCGGAATAATCAGAACTCAATCCCGCGCGCTTCACGTCCGACCGCGGCCAGCGCGATGAGGGCAATAAAAACGATCAGGGTCACGATTCCCAGGGCCGTGCCATAGCCGGCGCCACCGCTCGCGGCAGGAAAATGTTCCGCCAGTTTCGCTTCCAAAACTGCGATCGGCGCTGCGCAGAGATTTCCCAGTTGATAGGCGAAACCGGGGAAAGTGCCCCGCAATTCTGGCGGCGACAATTCATTCAAATGCACCGGCACGACTCCCCACGCGCCCTGCACCATGAACTGCAGACAGAATCCACCCGCGATCAGCATTGCCATGTTCGGCGAAAAGACCCACGCCGGAATGAGCAGAATTCCGAAGGCGGCAGCGATCATGATCGAGCGGCGGCGTCCCCAGGTTTGCGAGAGCGCGCCGACGATCGTGCCGCCTAAAATCGCGCCGAGACTATATATGACACTTACGTTCCGCACCTGCGACACGCCCAAACCGCACTGCTTTTGCAGAAAAGTGGGGTAAAGATCCTGGGTGCCGTGCGACATGCAGTTGAAGGCGGTCATCAGCAAAATCGCATAAATGAAGAGACGCCAATGCTGACGAATCGTCTTTGAAATGGGCTGCGACAGCGCGGCCGGACCCGACTTCTGTCGCTGCCACGCCGGCGATTCCGGAACTTTCGTTCGGATGAAAAGAACGAGCAGCGCGGGCATTGTGCCCGCTACAAAAAGTCCTCGCCAACCAAAGTGCGGAAAGACGACGGCATAAACAACAGCCGCAAGCAGAAAACCGAACGCGTAGCCCTGCTGCAAAATTCCGGAGAATAATCCGCGTGCTTTTGCGGGCAATGTTTCCATCGCGAGCGAAGCGCCTAATCCCCATTCGCCGCCCGTTCCGATTCCGAAGAGCGCGCGCAAAATTAGGAAGACGGTGAAATTCGGCGAGAAGGAGGTCAGCAGTTCGATTAACGAATAAAAAACGATATCCGCCATCAACGGAATGCGCCGGCCAAAGCGATCGCCGAGCAGCCCGAAGAGCAGCGCGCCGACTGGCCGCATCATCAACGTGAGCATGCTCGAGAATGCGACCTCTGGAATGGTTCTTCCAAATTCCTCTGCGACCGCGCCGAAGACAAAGGTGAGCAAGAAAAAATCGAGCGCGTCCAACGCCCAGCCCAGGAAACAGGCGACGAAGGTGTTGCGCTGATCGCGCGTGAGTGCCTTAAAAAGCCGGAGCGCCTCCATCGAGGGAATTTAACTTTTCGCGCAGATCAGTGGGAAGCTCCGATTAAGGATCTGTCATCCCGAGGCGCGCCGATGCGAGGGATCGCGCCATCGAATCTCAGTCTGCACATTAGTTGCACCTCGCAAGGAAATTGCTTAGCTCCAAAACTGGATATCAACACATCTACGCATCATGATACGTCAATTTGTTCCTTGCCCTGGAGAGAAACCGTAGTTTAGTTCTCGCTCAGCATGCCCACGGAAATCCTCCATC
>DASXNS010000205.1:0-2490 GCA_036494865.1 Chthoniobacterales bacterium
GACTTTGCAACGCCGCATCACGCTGCCGATTTTAGAATTGGCCAAGGTCGCAACCGCCGTCTCCGAACGGCAGGATTATTCCGTCCGAGCCAGCAAACATGGCAGCGACGAGATCGGGCAATTAACCGACGCCTTCAACCAAATGCTGACTCGAATCGGCGAGAGCAACGCCGCCCTGACCGCGAGCGAAGAGCGTTTGCGCCTGGCTCTGGAAGGATCGCAGACCGGCACCTGGGACTGGAACATTCTCACCGGCCACATCACTTGGGACAACTACATGTTCCCGCTTTTCGGGCGAACCAAGGACGAGTTCGACGGCACGATGGCTTCCTTCATGAAAATGATTCATCCCGCCGATCGCACCGGACTTCATGATTCGTTGCAACGGGCGATCCAAAGCCGGAGCGCGGTGAATGTAGATTTTCGCATTGTCGATCTCAACGGCGCGGCCCGTCACATGGCCTCGCGCGGCCGCGTCTTTTACGATGCGAATGGCAACCCGGTCCGAATGAGCGGCGTGAGCATGGATATCACCGCGAGCAAGCAAAACGAAGAAGACTTGAGTCGCGCGAAAGAAGCGGCCGAAGCGGCTAACAACGCGAAAGATAATTTTCTCGCCATTCTCAGTCATGAATTGCGCACGCCGTTGACGCCAGTGCTGGCCGCGGTGGCGATGCTGGAAGACGATCGAAATATTCCGCCTCAGGTTTTGCGCGAACTGGAAATGATCCGGCGCAACATCGAGGTCGAAGCGCGCCTGATCGATGACTTGCTCGATGTCACCGGCATCGTCCGGGGCAAGCTTCAGTTGAACAAACAGATCGTTGATGTCCGCCCCCTTCTCGAGCATGCGATGCAAAATTATTTCGTTGGCGCCGCCGCGAAAAAGAACCTCCGCGTCTCGATGGAAATCAGCGCGACCGAAACCCATGTCCTCGCGGACAGCTCGCGGATGACGCAGGTCTTTTGGAATCTGCTCCAGAATTCCTGCAAGTTTACCCCGGAGGCCGGCTCGATCGACATCCGGGTTTACAACCAATTCTCGGAAACGCGTCCGTCGGAAAATTTCGCTGCGCCCGAGATCGAGCTGATCGTTGAGATCAGTGACACCGGCATCGGAATCAGCCCGGAAAACATGACGCGGATTTTCAACGCGTTCGAGCAAGGCGAGCGCGCGCGCACCCGCGTATTCGGTGGGCTTGGGCTCGGGCTCGCCATCAGCCGTGCCATCGTCGAGCTGCATGGCGGTTCCATCAGCGCGCAAAGCGAAGGAAAAGATAAAGGCGCGAAGCTGACCATTCGACTCCACACCGTCGCGCCGGCCACGACCGCGCGAGACTCCGCCCGACGGCCCTTCAGCCCCGGCGTCCAAGCTGCCGCGCGGCGTCTGCGCGTTTTGCTGGTCGAGGATCATCCCGACACCGCCGAACAACTAACCCGTCTGCTAAAGCGAGCCGGGCATGAAGTGACCTGGGCCGGCAGCATTCGCGAAGCGCAGAAATTGATCGCGACCAGCGAGAAACAAAATTCCGGGTGCGGCTTTAATATTCTGATCAGCGACCTCGGCCTGCCCGATGGGAGCGGGCACGATCTGATGCGGGAAATCATTCGCCATTATCACATTCCCGGGATCGCATTGAGCGGTTACGGAATGAATGATGATGTGCGCGACAGCATGGCCGCGGGGTTTTCGCGACACATCACCAAACCGGTCGATTGGCAGGAGCTCAAGACCGCGATCCAAAAAATTTCCGAACAGGCGCCGTAGTTAATTCCGGCTCTTTGTGGACTTCCTTGCGCGGTTTTGGATTTTCGCGCAAGCTCCGGCGGCCTGGACAGCAAAATGGAAGGGTGGCTGAGTCCGGTTGAAGGCACTCGACTCGAAATCGAGCGTGGGGTTAAACTCACCGTGGGTTCGAATCCCACCCCTTCCGCGCGTTTTTCTTCTTAAGAGCCGCTGCTCCTCGCAATCATTAAGTGAGAAGAACAAGCTCCATCGATTTTACTCCCGCGGAACTGCGCTCCCTCCGCGCGCTCAAAACGCCTGCCGGCATCCAGCGTTACCTGGATGAGATACCTTATCATCTCGCCACCACGTCCTGGTCGCCGCGCGTCGTCCTGCGCCAGAAAACCGCTCACTGTCTCGAAGGTGCTACTTTCGCCGCCGCGGCCTTGCGCGTGATCGGCTTTCCGCCGCTCATCCTCGATCTGGAAGCGGACCGCGACACCGACCATGTGATCGCAGTTTTCAAATCGCGCGGGCATTGGGGCGCGATCGCGAAATCAAATTTCTCCGGCTGCCGTTATCGCGAGCCGGTCTATCGCACCTTGCGCGAACTCGCGTTGAGTTACTTCAATACCTACTTCAATTTGCGCCGTGAACGAACGCTGCGGCGCTTTTCGCGCCCGGTGAATCTGGCCCGGTTCGATCGGCTTCACTGGATGACGTCGGAAAAAAATATCTGGTTCGTCGCCGAATATTTGTGCGAC
>DASXNS010000206.1:0-6785 GCA_036494865.1 Chthoniobacterales bacterium
ATTATTCCACGGCGGCCGTTTTAGCGGTTAAAGGCGCGTTATACTTCCGTCGTCTGACAGGACGCGATCACGACACCGATCGCGGCTTCTGCAAAATAAACCGCCCGCGCAATTTTCGGATTAGCGGCGAGTTCTTCGGTCAGGGCCAGGGCGAGTTGCGGGCCGAAGTGCCAGAGTCGGGAGTGCCATCGCGGTTTCAGGAGTCCCATGACGCCGTCGCCGATCAGAAAAAGCGCGGCCATTTCAATCAGGCGGCGGGTAACAAGCCTATTCATAAGTAAAGCTCGCGCGCGCGCGGAAAACTTCAAACAGGTGCCGGCTCCGCGCATTTGCAGCATTCAGTTCCCGCAATTACCGTCGCACCCAGCATGAATGCTTCCTCTGAAAAAACGCGCCGGCCGGGAACTCCGTTGATCTCAGGCGAAGCGGTTATTGGAATTGGCGTCACCATCGGAGCGCTCGGTTTTCTGTCGCTCTTGCTCGGCTGCGCCGAATATCTCAGGTCGGTCCCGGCGGTCTCGCGCGTTTGGCTTTCGCTCGGCACGCTTCTATTCATCATCGGTGCGGTGATCGTCGCCGCAGGTTGGGCGATCAGTCGCCGTCGCTAACCGGCGGGCTCCTCGCTCGCTTCGCGGCGTTTTGCGTTTCGATAAACCAAACCCGCCGCCACGATATCTTCCACTGCGACGCCGACCGATTTGAAGAGTGTGATTTCCTCATCCGACGCGCGGGCTGTTTCGGCGCCTGAAATCACTTCGCCGATCTCAGCGAAAATTTCACCGGCCGCAATGACATCGCCGGATTCTTTCATCGCTGCTTCGCGCGACTCGACATAAATCCGCGCCTTTCCCAACGCATCATCATCCAACTCGCGCCAGTCTGGCCGGGTCGCACCGATCGCGTTGATATGCGCTCCGGGCGATAACCACTGGCCGATTAAAACCGGCGTTGTCGCCGCCGTTGCTACCACGATCACATCCGCGCCGCGCACCGCTTGCTCGGCCGAAGCGGCCGCTGTCAGATTAAATTTTGTCGCAAACGCTTGCGAGTTTCGCGGACTCCAGACCCGCACCTCGCGAAACTTCCGCACGAGCCGAAGCGCTTCCAGATGGCTCCGTGCCTGCACGCCCGATCCGAGAATAGCCAGCACCGAAGTATCCGCGCGCGCCAGTAGATCGGTCGCGACTGCGGAGACGGCCGCTGTTCGCATTTCGGTGATAAGCCGTCCATCCATCGTCACGAGCGGCTCGCCCGTTTCCGGGCGAAAAAGAAGAATCATCGCGTGATGCGTCGGGACCTTTTTGTTGCTCGGATAAAATGTCACCAGCTTTGCTCCGAGCGCGTCCGCATGCGCGGGCATGACGCCGAAAAAGCCGCCGTGCTCCGTCACCGGCAGAACGAGGCGCATTGGCTGCTCCACCCGGCCCGCGGAAAGATCGCGCAATGCACCTCGCATTGCGTCGATCAACTCTTCCATCCGCAAGAGTCCACGGACCTCTCTCTCACCGAGAAAAATAGGAGCGGACATCTGATCGGGAATCTCCGCGAGAATTTTCCGGTCGCAATTTCGGCTTCCGATTGCAACTTCGAAACCAGAGTTGGGTTGAATCCACATGCTCACTCCCCTTCCACCCGCGAACTGGGACGACGCGAAGAGCGCCCATTTGCTCAACCGGGCCGCTTTTGGCGGAACGCCGGAGGAAATTGCAGCCGCGCGGGAAAAAGGGCTGACAAAAGTGTTGCGGGAATTGCTGGATGCGACCCCGGACGCGATCCCCGTGCCCGCCGCCGCTTGGTCGCAACCGCGTGACATTCGCGCCGTGCGGATGGCGATTCGCGCGGAGAAAAACGAGCCCGGGGCGCGCAAGGAAAAGCAGCGCGAGTTCCGCCAGATGGAAGGGGAGAGCATTCTCGACCTGCGCCGTTGGTGGCTAGATCGCATGATGACAACCCGCGCGCCGCTCATCGAAAAGATGACGCTTTTCTGGCACGGCCACTTCGCGACCAGCATGGAAAAAGTGAAGGACGGCTACTGGATGTGGCGGCAAAACGATACGCTCCGCCGCCATGCCCTGGGGAATTTTGTGACGCTCGCCAAAGAGATGGCGCGCGATCCCGCGATGATGATCTACCTCGATCTCCAACAGAGCCGGAAGGAACATCCGAACGAAAATTGGGCGCGCGAGTTGATGGAGCTCTTCACTATCGGCATCGGCAATTACACCGAAGCTGACATCCGGGAATCGGCCCGCGCCTTCACCGGCTATCGCATTGACATGACCAACCAGCAGTTTCGCTTCGCACCCATCCAACATGATGCCAGCCCAAAAATGTTCATGGGGAAAACCGGTGCCTGGAATGGCGACGACATCATCGACATCCTCATGAAACAGCCGGCCGCGGCGCAATTTCTTGCCCGAAAACTTTGGCGCTTCTTTGCCGAAGACGAGCCGTCCACCCAGATCGTGGACGCGGTCGCGGCGCGCCTGCGCGAGCATCGTTTTGAGATGCGTCCCGTTCTGCGCGAAATTTTTAGCTCGCGCGACTTTTATTCGGACGCGGCGATGCGGAATCAAATCAAAAGTCCGGTGCAATATCTGATTCAGACGGCGAAATTGCTCGGCACCGAATTACCCGCGCCGCAAGTGGCGCAAAACGCGATGCGCCAGATGGGCCAGATTCTTTTTGCGCCACCGAATGTGAAAGGCTGGGACGGCGGCAAAGCGTGGATCAGCACTTCGACCCTGCTTTTCCGCTACAATTTCGCAAATTACCTCATCAATGGCGACGCGATGCGACCGGCCACCGACCCTGCGAAACAGAAAGGCGGCGACCTGGGATTTCGGCGCGGGCCGGCGTTCGCTCCCCTTCCGCGGCGCGATCCGATCGAGGTCGGCAAAATCATTCCGCCCCAGCTGCGCGACAAACCGGACGAACTGGTGGCGCATCTGAGCGCTCGATTTTTTCAGACGCCCGCGCCGGAAAAAGAACGCGATGCGTTCGTCCAATATTTGAATGCGCGCCAGCCCGACAACGGCGACGAAACCATGCGCGGCCTTCTCCATCTCATGATGAGCACGCCGCAATTTCAATTGGCCTGACGAATGAACAATCCGACCCTGCACACGCGCCGCGGTTTTCTTCGCACATCCGCTCTGGGCGCGGCCGCTTCCTGGACGCTGCCGATATTTCTCGAGAAAACATTTTTCGCGCTCGATGCGATGGCGGCGGAAGCATCTACCCAGGCGATCACCGGAAAGGACGGAACGATTCTTGTCGTGCTGCAGATGGCGGGTGGGAACGATGGTTTGAACATGGTGGTGCCATTCGCGGACGATGCTTATTACCGCTCGCGCCCGCGACTCGGGATAGCGGCCGATCAAATTTTGAAGATCGATTCCTACGCCGGCCTCAACCCGAAACTGACGGGACTGAAATCGCTCTTTGATGAAGGCCATCTCGCGATCGTGCAAGGCGTCGGCTATCCAAATCCGAATCGCTCCCATTTCCGTTCGACCGAAATCTGGCAGACCGCTTCCGACGCAGAGCGCAACGAAAGCGAAGGCTGGCTCGGGAAATATTTCGATAGCTGCTGCGCGGGCGCGGATCCTACTATCGGCGTCGCGATTGGCGACCAGACGCCGCAGGCTTTTGCGGCCCGCACACCGACCGGCATCACGTTTTCAAAGCCGGAGCAATTCCGCTGGATGCCTTCGGAAAAACGGACCGGCACGATGAGCGCGGAGGAAGTTTTTTTCCGGCAATTGAACGGCGCTGGTGAGGAAGAATCTCCGATGCCGGCCAATGAAGGCGGGTCGATCGGCGCGCTTGCCGGGAGCGCGAAGGCCAGCCAAAGCGCGGCGGACTTTCTTCAGCGCACTGCTCTCGACGCGCAAGTCAGCTCCGATAAAATTCTCGCGATTGCGCGCAAATATAAATCGACCGTGCCTTATCCGCCGGGAGCGCTGGCGGCCAGTTTCGGGTTGATCGCGCGGATGATCGCTGGTGGATTGCCGACCCGCGTTTATTACGCGAGCCAAGGCGGGTTCGACACTCACGCCGGTCAGCTAAAAGCGCATGATCGGTTGATGACCGATCTGAATGCCGCGCTCGCCGCCTTCGTTGCCGATCTGAAGCAGCAGGGAAATTTTGAGCGGGTGGTACTCATGACCTTCAGCGAATTTGGCCGGCGAGTGGTCGAGAATGCGAATGGCGGGACCGACCACGGCGCCGCGGCGCCGATGTTCGTTTTGGGCGGCGGAGTGAAGCCGGGTCTCTTCGGAAAATATCCGAGCCTGACCGATCTGGATCACGGCGACTTAAAGTTCAACACCGACTTCCGCAGCGTTTATGGAACTGTACTCGATCAATGGTTAAAAGCTCCGAGCCAGACCGTACTCGGCCGCAAATTTCCCACGCTCCCGATTATCATCTGAGTCGCGCCCACGAGTCGCCACGCCGAGGGCTAGGAACCTCAGAAGCGTTCTCGAAAATCCGCGCTGAGCCGCATCTCGCTTGGTGATTTCATTTTGGGACGTTGACTTTTTCACACCGGCTTCTCATAATCGCCGACTCACAGGAGGCACTATGACAGGACGAATAATTTTAGCTGGGATTCTCGGTGGCATCGTCATGTTCATCTGGACATCGATCGCGCACATGTTTCTTCCGTTGGGTGAGGCGGGGATCCACGAACTCACCAACGAACAGACCGCGCTCGCCGCGTTGCAAGTAAGTCTGGGCGAAAATTCCGGTCTTTATATCTTTCCGGGGAAGGGCGCGGGCGAAAATCCGACCCGGCAACAAGAAAACGAGGCAATGAAACATTACGGCGAAAAACTCGCCGCCAATCCATCGGGCATTCTGATGTATTATCCCGCCGGGGCGCGGCCGCTCTCGATGGGCAAGTTGCTGACCATCGAGTTCGCCACCGAGCTTCTTGAAGCGGTCCTCGCTGTCTTTCTCCTGGCGCAGACGAGGATCGTCAGTTTTGGCGGGCGGGTTGGTTTTGTCTTCGTCATCGGAATCGTAGCGGCGATCGCGACCAATATTTCTTACTGGAATTGGTATGGCTTCCCCGCGGTTTACACTGCCGCCTACATGTCGATTCAGATCATCGGATTTCTCTGCATCGGCTTGGTGGCAGCGCTCGTGTTGGCGAAAAGCTCCCCGGCTCCTGCCTGATTTTCGCGTTTCACCCGCGTTTGTTGCGGCGAGCGATTTGGCAATGTCTATTTTGAAATACCAGCCGCGCCTGCTCCTGCGCGATTTCATCGAGCTGTTTTGGTATCGTTGTGGTGAGACGCCAACGACAGCGGACGAAACCAAAGAAGCGATTCTTCCCGATGGCTGTGCTCATTTGGTGATAAACCTGTCGGAGAACGCAGTTCGCCTTTTCGAACGCCTCGACAATGACGAAGTCACGACTTTAAGCGGCAGCGTTTTCTGCGGTCCCCGCTCATCGCCGTACGCGATCTTACCGGCCGCTTCGGCTGTTATCGGCATCCTCTTCCGCCCCGGTGGAGCATTTCCATTTCTGCCGATGCCGGCTGAGGAACTCCGCAACATCCAACTTCCGGTCGAGCACATTTTCGGCATGCGCGCCGGCGAGCTTCGCGACCGGCTCATTGCGGAGAAAACCGCCCGGCGAAAATTTGTGCTTCTCGAGATGTTCCTGCTCCGCCATCTCCGCCAGCCTTCTTCGCTGCATCGCGCCGTCTCCTACGCAATCCGCGCCTTTGAAACGGACCCAACGCAAAACATCACGGACGTGCTGATGAAAATCGGCCTAAGCGAGCGCCGCTTCAGCCGCGTCTTCAGCGAGCAAGTAGGCCTCACTCCGAAGCAGTTCCATCGCGTGCGACGCTTTCAGAAAACAATTTCTTCGTTCCCGCTGGGCGACGGAGTCGATTGGGCGGAGACCGCGCTGAACGCGGGCTACTACGATCAAGCGCATCTGATTCACGAATTCCGGACCTTTAGTTTCGTCACTCCCGGGACATTTTTGGCGACCAGGATCGTGCAGCGGAATCATCTGCCGCTGCCGGCCTGAGTTCATTTATTTACAATACGAACGCCGTCGTTCCGGCGATACTCGCTCGGAATGAAGACAACAGATCAGCTTGCGAGCCGGGCGAAGGTCGAGCCGGTTCCAGCCAAGTACCACACCGTTTCTCCGTACCTCATCGTGAGGAACGCAGCCGCGGCGCTCGATTTCTATGTTGGCGCTTTCGGAGCAATCGAATGCCGGCGGATGGCAAATCCCGACGGAAAGATCATGCACGCTGAAATGAAGATCGGCGATTCCATGATCATGTTAGCGGATGAATTCCCGAGCCACCAAGCGCTGAGTCCGGAGCATTTCGGCGGCTCGCCGATGTTCCTTGTTCTTCATGTGGAAAACGCCGACGCGCGTTTCAAGCAAGCGATTGGCGCGGGCGCGACGGCGCTGCGTCCGCTTGCAGATCAATTTTCCGGCGATCGCTCCGGCACAGTCCTCGATCCTTTCGGTCATCGCTGGACCTTAACCACACACATCGAAGATGTCTCCGAAGCAGAAATGGGTCGGCGTTTCACGGAAATGATGAAATCGGCCGACAGGGCGGGAAATTCCGATCCAGCGACTTCGAGCAGCGAATGACGAGCGAACGCAAAAGCGGAATCATTCTCGGCGCCCTCGCTGCGATCGAATGCGGCTGGGTTGTCTTGAACCTCCGCGTCAACGGCGTAGGGCGGTTTGCTCGCTATCTGGGCTTCGCGCCGGGGCTCAGCGGCACGATCGACGG
>DASXNS010000207.1:0-4937 GCA_036494865.1 Chthoniobacterales bacterium
AGGCGAGGAAGCTCCGGCAAAAGCGGAAGAGGAAAAAAAACCGGCCGCGAAAGAGGAGAAAAAGCCAGCAGCAAAAGACGAGAAAAAGCCCGAGCCGAAAAAGAAAGCGCAAACCGAAACGGAGAAGCCGGCGCCCGCTGAGAAAAAGGAAGCGGAGACCGCCCCTCCACAAGAAGAAAAAACTGCAGAGGCAGGCGTGTCGCCTACACCGCCATCGAAAAAACCTGCGCCCGCTCCCGAGCAGCCGACACGGCTGCCGCGAGAGGGGGAAGACGCGCGAGTAAAAGCTTCACCGATCGCGCGGCGGATTGCGGCCGAGCTCGGCGTTGATCTTTCTACGGTCAAGGGCACCGGCCCCGATGGCCGCGTCACCGAAAGTGATGTTCGCGCCGCGGCGAAATCCAGGGTGCAGCCACCGACGCAAAGTTCCGCTCCGCGAATTCAGGCAGCCGAAGGGGCCCGCATCAATCTGAGCGGAATGCGCAAAGTGATCGCGGAAAGATTAGTCGCGAGTAAAGGTCCGGTGCCGCATTTTTATTTGAACATCGAGATCGATGCCGGCCCGCTGATGAGTGCGCGCGCCGAATTGAAATCGGCCGGCAAGGATGCGGACGCGGCCCGGATCACGGTGAACGACTTTGTTTTGAAAGCGTCGGTTGAAGCTGCGGTCAAAGTTCCGAAGGCAAACGCTTCTTTCGATGGCGACGCGATTGTCCAATACAACGATGTGAATCTCGCGATTGCGGTTGCGATCGATGATGGCCTGATCACGCCGGTGGTCCGTGCTGCGCAATCAAAATCGCTGCGCGAAATTAGCGAAGCGGTCAAGGACCTCGCGCATCGGGCGCGGAATAAGCGAATGAAGCCGGAGGAATTTCAAGGCGGCACTTTCACGGTCTCAAACCTCGGCAGCTACGGGATCGATAATTTTTCCGCCATCATCAATCCCCCGCAGGGTTTCATTCTTTCAATCGGCGCGATTTCCAAAAAAGCGGTGGTCGATAATTGCGACCAGATTGTCGTCGGCCAGCGGATGAGCATTGGAATGAGCTGCGATCACCGGGTGATCGACGGCGCGCTCGGCGCGGAATATCTGAAGGAGCTGCGCCAGCTGCTGGAGAATCCGGCCTTGCTGTTGATCTAGTCGTTAGGCCATGGAAACCCGGCCGCCGCTAAGGCCTTTCTGGATGGTGTCGTTCGTCATCCACGCCACTCGCGGCATTTTGCGCGACCAATCGACTCGCCGGAAAGCGATGGGATTTTCGGTTTTGATCGCTGTGCTCCTCGTAATCGCGGGTTCGACGTTCCTCCGCTCGACCCTCAACCCGCATGAGCATCCGGGCCGGTTCATTTTGTTTTGGTTCGCCTGCGCCTGGATGACGATGCTGGTGCTGTTGCTCGCCCTGCTCGATTTGCTTTTGACGCGGGCCCAGGCGCGCGCCGCGCGGAAATTACTGCGGGAACAGTTTTCCCAGCCACCAACTCCAGACTCGCAAACACCGCCCCGCCACGAATAATCTTTGCCGTGAGGAATGATTTGGCTGACGCGACAAGCGCGGGCGCGGGCTGGAAGAGCAGAGAGAAAATGGAGGCGGACGAGCAGCGCGTCCTGGCGCCGTTCGCCCAGAAATCCGGCGAATCGCGCGGACGAAAATATCCGGAGCCGCGCCATGCCTATCGGACCGAATTCCAACGCGACCGCGCCCGGATCATTCATTCGCGAGCGTTTCGGCGCCTGGAATATAAGACACAGGTTTTTCTCAACGGGACCGGCGATCATCTCCGCACTCGGTTGACTCATTCCATCGAGGTCGCATCCATCAGCCGCACGATCGCGCGCGCCTTGTCACTGAATGAGGATCTGGCGGAAGCGATCGCGCTCGCGCACGATCTCGGGCATTCGCCGTTCGGGCATTCCGGCGAGGAAATGCTGGCCGAATGCATGCAGGCACAGGGCGGGTTCGATCATAATAAACAAAGCTTGCGGGTGGTCGAGTTGCTGGAAGCGGCTTATCCGGATTTTCCGGGGCTGAATTTGACTTTCGAAGTGCGGGAGGGATTGCAAAAGCACGAGACGTTTTACGAATCGCCTCTGGCCGGGGAGGAGAAATATCGTTCGCCGTCGCTCGAAGCGCAGATCGCGAATCTGGCCGATGAGATTACTTATTACAGCCACGATCTCGATGACGCGGTCGATTTCGAAATCTTGAGCTCGGCGCAACTGGAAGAGAGCGCGGTCTGGCGCGGAAGCCATCAATCGGTGATGGCGCGCTATCCCAACGTGCGCGAGCCGGAGCTGCACAAAATAATCATTCGCGATATCATCGACGTCCAGGTGCGCGATGTGATTGCGACCAGCGCGGCGGCGATCGCGGAGGCCGGCGTGGAAAGCGCGGATCAAGTGCGACGGCGCCCGGGGCGGCTAATCTCATACAGCGACGAATTGCTGGAGGCGAATAGGAAACTGCGGCTCTTCTTATATAAGAACGTCTATTACCATCCGCGGGTCGCGGAGGTGAACCAGCGTGCTTGTGAGATGCTGCGCGCGGTTTTCGAGGCTTACGTTCTAACGCCCGATTTGCTCGGCGACGCCGCGAGCAAGCGGATCGAGCGCGAAGGTCTGCAGCGCACGATTTGCGATTACATCGCGGGGATGACCGATCGCTATCTGCTCGAAGAACACGGGCGAGTGGCGGCGAATTCCGGAAGCAGCTCTCGTTAGGCCGCAGCGCTCCCGGATTCTTCGCGCAAGTATTGAATCACGAGACGGAGACGCTGATTGACCCCGAGCTCTTCCAGGACCTGCTGGCGGCGAAGCGGATCAGTGATAAAGGTCGCGGCCATCAGGTCGGCCAGCATTTCAACATCACTCAGATCGGAGAGATAGCGGTCAACCTTTTCCGGCAATTGCCGCCCGCTCTCTCGCAACTTCGAATAAATCTCCAGCACTTTCGCGCCGAGCGCGTCGGTTTCAACGGAAGAACTGCTCTTCGATTCAAGTAGCTCAATCCGCGCGATCGGAAACGGAGCGGTCTGCCGGAAAGCCATCAAGCGGACGCGGCGCAAACCTTGCAGAATCAAATTGGAGGTGCCGTCGCCGCGGCCGACGCAAGCGCGGATTAATCCAAGGCCGGCGACGTGAAAGAAATCATCAGCCAATTTCCATTCTGCTCGCTGCGGTTTCAAGAGCGCGACGCAAAACATCCGCTGCTCGCGCAAAGCAAACTCCAACATGTGCTGGTAACGCGGCTCGAAAACGTAGAGCGGCAGCAACGCATTCGGAAAGAGGAGCGCGCCCGGCAGCGGCATCACCGGCACTTCCTCGGGCAATGTGATGGAATCGTCCATGAGGTTCAGTCGTGTCCAGAGTAATATACGCTACGGGCGACCGGTGAGATGGCGCGATTTTTAGCGCAACGCCCGCCGCAGTTGCGCGAGCGAAAGCTGGCCTTCCGCCTGCGGGACGCCGAGATGGACGTAATTCAAAGCGGAACCGGTTTGGGCAAATGTTATCCGTGAGATTCGCCCGAAGCGGCCGATTCCCATCGCGGCAATTTTTATTCTGCTACGCCAGTGCTGAAAAAACTCCAGCGTCCTTCCCAGCTCCGCGGCCGTTTCAATGCCGATGGCGATTTTCAAAATGTCCGCGCCTAACGAGTGTGCGGCGTGCGCGACTTCATCGAGTCGCCTTCTGCTCGGCATTTTGTCGAAATCGTGGAACGAAATAATCGCTCCGATTTTCTTTGCGCGAGCTTCTTTTAGAATTGCCGCGAAGGCGCGGGCCGAGCGCAATTCGATGTCGATGTAGCGGGCACGCGGCAGAAATTGCAAAAGCAGCGCGCGGCGCTCGCCAGCAGAGAGATTATTGACGCCGCCTTCTCGCGGGTGGCGCGCCGTGACTACAAATCGTGCCGGCAATTTCGCGACCGCCTCGTTTATTTTTTCGATTTGAGGCGCTAACGCGTCGAGGCGCAGCTCGAAAAGATCCGGTGGATTTTGCATGCGAATGGCGCGCTGCAAATCATCGCGCGAAAAAATCACGCCGACGCTCAAGACGTTTTCCATTATGAGCGGACGGTCTGACGATCCACCATTCGCTCGACGTATTTGGCGATGAGATCGAACTCGAGATTTACCAAATCGCCGACCCGCGCGCTCTCGAGATTGGTGTGCGTTTTGGTGTGCGGAATGATCCAGACGGCGAAAGTTTCTTCTGCCACTTCCGCAACGGTGAGGCTGATGCCATTGACGGCGATCGAACCTTTAAGCGCGACGTAATGCGCGAATGCGCGAGGCATTTCGATGTCGAGTCGCCAATCCGTGCCGCATTGTTCGAGCGCGTTAATACGCGCGGCGCAATCGACGTGACCTTGGACGAAATGGCCGCCGAGTCGCGCTTCGAGAGCGAGTGCGCGCTCGAGATTAACCCGGCTCTCGGGCCGCAATTTTTTTAGATTAGTGCGATCAAGCGTTTCGGCGAGAAGATCGAAAGTGAGGTGTTGATCGCGCTGCGCCGTGACAGTGAGACAGCAACCGTTGACCGCGATGCTCTCGCCGATCCGGATTTTTTTTGCGAGATGCGGCGCCGCGATTTGAAGTTGGACGCCGCGGTCGTGCGCTTCGCTCGAGAGCACGGTGCCCACTTCTTCGATCAGGCCGGTAAACATAATCTCGCGCTCGCGATTTCTTTCGCGGCAATTAATCAGCACGCACGCGAACCGCAACCCGCGCGAACTTTTAGGGCGGAAGTGGATCGAAGTTTTTTTTGTTGATTCCGCGATGAAAAATCTGCAAAAACGCGCTGGAAATGAACGGAAGCCGGGGGACGGCCCGACATCCAGCCATCCCTGCCCGTTCAAAATATTTTAAAAAAAATGAAAAAAAGGCTTGTCGGCATGCAAAACATCATTAATCCTCACCGCCAAACCTAACCAAAC
>DASXNS010000208.1:0-2797 GCA_036494865.1 Chthoniobacterales bacterium
GCATTCTTTATAATCACGAATCGCCGCGGCGCGGAGAAAATTTCGTCACCCGCAAAATCGCGCGGGCGGCGGCGCGGATCGCACGCGGGCTCGACGACCAATTGGTCCTCGGCAATCTCAACAACCGGCGCGACTGGGGCCGGGCGGAGGATTACGTCGGCGCGATGTGGTTAATGCTGCAACACCGGACGCCCGGCGATTATATCGTGGCGACGGGGAAGACGCACTCGGTGCGCGATTTTGTGGAAGCGGCTTTCGCGGTCGTGAAGTTGCCGTGGAAAAAATATGTGAAGCACAACCCGGCTTTCGATCGCCTGACGGACCCGACTCGTCTGGTCGGGTCGCCCGCAAAAATCAAAAAGACGCTCGGGTGGCGTCCCACGGGTTCCTTCACGAAACTTGTCCGCGAGATGGTGGAAGCTGAACTGGCTGAGATTGATTCCAGCGGACACATTTCCGCTCAATGATGCGCCCTCGAAATTTTCTCAGAACGTATTGCCTGCCATGAACGATTTCATCATTTCCTTTTTCCTCGGCATCGTCGAAGGCCTGACTGAATTTCTGCCAGTCAGTTCGACCGCGCATTTGCGAATCGTCGAGTCGCTGCTCCATCTCGATTTGCACGATAGCTTTTGGAAGATGTACACGATCGTCATTCAGCTCGGCGCGATCCTGGCGTTGCCGGTTTATTTCCGCGCCGAGATCGCGAAATTTCTTTCGTCTTTTCCGCGCGGAGAACGCGGCGACCGAACGCTTTTCACTCATCCGTTGAGTCTCACACTCATCGCGTTCGTCATCACCGCGATCCCATCCTGGCTGCTGACAAAACAAATCGGTTTGAACCTCGAAAGCCTGAAGGTAATGGCCTGGGCGCTTCTCATCGGGGGCGTCATCATGTGGATTGTTGATGCGGTTTGCACCAAACCGCGCACGATGCGGATGGAAGAAATGAGTCTCCCGCAGGCGGCCTGGGTCGGCGCAGTCCAGATTCTTTCCGCGGTATTTCCCGGCACTTCGCGCTCGATGTGCACGATTGCAGCGGGCCAAACCGCCGGGCTCTCGCGCCCGGCCGCGCTCGAGTTTTCATTTTTTCTCTCGATGCCGACGATGGTCGTGGCCACAGGCTACGACTTGCTCAAAACAATCCTGCCGCATCATGGCGAAGCCGCGGACATCGCGCCGCTCGCGATGGATGCACACCAATGGATCGTGCTCGCGATCGGGCTCGCGATTTCGTTTGTGGTAGCGCTGGCTGTTGTCGCCTGGTTTATGCGCTGGGTCCGCCGTCGCGGGTTCGCGCCTTTCGCAATTTACCGGATCGCCCTCGGGATCGCGCTCCTCGTCACTCACGCGACGTGAATTATTTGTGAGTGACGGCCGCCGGAATCTCGAATCGCTCGATGAATTCCTTGATCTCGTGCACAAAATTTGCCGCGCCCGCTCCGTTCACAATCCGATGATCGAAAGTTAGCGACAAAGTTATCACCTCTTCGCTCCGGCTTTTCTTTTCGTCCCGGAAGGTTTCGTAATGGGCCGATCCGACAAACAATGTTCCGGCCGACGGCGGAACCACGATCGGCGCCGCCGCGCGCACGCCGAACGCGCCGAGGCTGCTAATTACGATTGGCGCATTCACCGCATCGACGCGGCCACCGCGTGTTTCGGTGACGGTCTCTTCGTAACGCTCGATGAAGTCCGGCCAACTGCGCGTATTGGCTCGCGTGATCACCGCAGTCGCGAGCCGGTCGTCATCGAGTGAAACGGCGATGCCGAGATCGAACTCCGGGTTTTCAACGATCCGATCGTCCTCCAGGATGAGACGGCGAAACGGCGCATGTTTTTCCATCGCCTTCACCACCGACCACGCAATCATCATCGAAGGCGACGCCGCATTTTTACCGTCGCTTTTTTTTGCCGCGGCCCGTGCTTTTTTTATTGCGTCCCATCGCGCGTCGATCTGCAAATTTGCCGGAACAACCCGACCGAGCCGCCGAATAATCGTGGGCGAAAGCGCCGGTTCGATCACGCTCGCGTCGCGGCTGGCAGTGGGCGATGTTTCGCGTCGCGGTCCCGAGATTGTCGTTGCTTCACCATTCTGATTTTGTTGCGGCGACGCTTCGGCCGCGCTCTCGAATTGATCGGCGAAAGATTCGCCCTCGGCCAAAATCGTTCCGATCTCCTGGCCGATCTCGACCGTCGCGCCGACTTCCGTTTTCCAATCGCCCATAGTCCCGGCAAACGAAGACTCGATCGGATAAACCGCCTTGTCGGTTTCAACTTCGCAAAGCGGATCGTCGAGCTCGATCCGGTCGCCCGCTTTTTTCAAAAGCGAAACGACTTTGGCGCTACGAATCCCTTCGCCCATGACCGGGATGGTGATGTTTTGCGAACGTTGACTTGTTGGCTGCACTTTAGGTGATGCGGTTGCTGCTTTGGCTGCGGCAACTTCGGCGCGCTGTTGAAGTGGCGCAATCGCAACGCGCTCGCCTCGGGTCGAAATGGAACGGCGAATCGCGGCCACGATTCTTTCCACGTCGGGGAGCGCAGCGTACTCGTAGATCGGATTATAACCGATCATCACGTTTCCTTTGCTGACCAAAATCGGCGGGCTAATCAGCTCCCTCCAGATATCCGGCTGGCCGGCGATGTGAGTGATGATCATCTGGCCGACGCTGCAGTTTTCCGTGTCCTCCTGCACCACGATCAGTCGTCCGGTTCGGCGGACGGATTCCTCGACAGCAGCGCGGTCCCACGGCGCGATCCAACGCAAATCGATCAAGTCAACGCTGGCTTCCGC